>NZ_AKJI01000131.1:0-7347 GCF_000282415.1 Pseudomonas sp. GM60 | reverse complement strand
ATGCCGAGCCATAGCGAGGCACCGAACGAAAGGGGCAAGAGCCCTTGGTTACTTGGGGCTCTTCCAAGTGACTCGCCGTAAGGGCGAAACCAATAGCCGCCGTCACCAAAAGAACGGATATGTACTCCGACCGAAAACACAGGCCGGCTATCAGTCCGCCATCGCCAGCAAGCCGGCTCCTACAGTTGATCGGTGTACGGCCGCTCCGAAAACACACCGGGCCTTTTCGGCCAAGCGGGCTGCCGTTTCCGGCCGTTTGCCGTTATACTCGCCGGCTTTCAAAAGTTCGCCAACGAGTGCTGCCCGCCATGGAAATCAACCCGATCCTTAACACCATCAAGGACCTGTCCGAGCGCTCCGAAACTATTCGGGGGTATCTTTGACTACGATCAAAAGCACGAGCGTCTGACCGAAGTCAATCGCGAGCTTGAAGATCCGAGCGTCTGGAACAAACCTGAATATGCCCAGGAGCTGGGCCGCGAGCGCTCTGCGCTGGCACAGATCGTCGATACCCTGGACGAGCTGAACACCGGTCTGGCCGATTGCCGCGACCTGCTGGACATGGCCGTCGAAGAAAACGACGAAGGCGCAGTGGGCGATGTCGTCGCCGAGCTGGCCCGTCTCGAGGAAAACCTCGCCAAGCTTGAATTCCGCCGCATGTTCAGCCATGAAATGGACCCGAACAACGCCTACCTGGACATCCAGGCCGGCTCCGGTGGCACCGAGGCCCAGGACTGGGCCAACATTCTGCTGCGCATGTACCTGCGCTGGGCTGACAAACGCGGCTTCGACGCCACCATCATGGAACTGTCGGCCGGTGAAGTCGCCGGCATCAAGGGCGCGACCGTGCACATCAAGGGCGAATACGCCTTTGGCTGGCTGCGTACCGAGATCGGCGTACACCGCCTGGTGCGCAAGAGCCCGTTCGACTCCGGCAACCGTCGTCACACTTCGTTCTCGGCGGTTTTCGTCTCGCCAGAGATCGATGACAAGGTGGAAATCGAAATCAACCCGGCAGACTTGCGGATCGACACCTATCGCTCCTCCGGTGCCGGTGGTCAGCACGTAAACACCACCGACTCGGCCGTACGTATCACCCACGTACCGACCAACACCGTGGTCAGCTGCCAGAACGAACGTTCCCAGCACGCCAACAAGGACACCGCCATGAAAATGCTGCGGGCCAAGTTGTACGAGCAGGAAATGCAGAAGCGCAACGCGGCGTCCCAGGCGCTGGAAGACACCAAGTCCGATATCGGCTGGGGTCATCAGATCCGTTCTTATGTACTCGATGCCTCGCGCATCAAGGATCTGCGCACTAACATCGAGCGCAGTGACTGCGACAAGGTACTCGACGGTGATATCGATGAATACCTCGAAGCGAGCCTGAAGTCGGGCTTGTAAGCAATGCAATACGGGATCGGCTGACACCCCCCGATCCCCTGTAGGAGCCAGCTCGCTGGCGATCCCCGGCCGCAGGCCGGGGGCAACGAACCAGATGGAATATCTAAAGACATGAGCGACCTAGAACTCGACCCGCAAGCCCTGCAACAGGAAGAAAACTCCCTGATCGCCCTGCGCAAGGAAAAGCTTGCTGCCGAGCGCGCCAAGGGCAATGCCTTCCCGAACGACTTCCGCCGCGAAAACTACTGCGAAGACTTGCAGAAACAGTACGTGGACAAGACCAAGGAAGAGCTCGCAGAGGCTGCAATCCCGGTCAAGGTTGCCGGTCGCATCATGCTCAACCGTGGCTCGTTCATGGTGATCCAGGACATGACCGGTCGCATCCAGGTCTACGTCAACCGCAAGACCCTGTCCGAAGAAACCCTGGCCGCGGTGAAAACCTGGGACATGGGCGACATCATTGCCGCCGAAGGCACCCTGGCCCGTTCCGGCAAGGGCGACCTGTACGTTGAAATGACCAGCGTGCGCCTGCTGACCAAATCCCTGCGCCCGCTGCCGGACAAGCACCACGGCCTGACCGACACCGAACAGCGCTATCGTCAGCGTTACGTTGACCTGATCGTCAACGAAGACGTGCGCCAGACCTTCCGCGTGCGTTCGCAAGTCATCGCCCACATTCGCAGCTTCCTGATGCAGCGTGACTTCCTGGAAGTGGAAACGCCGATGCTGCAAACCATTCCGGGCGGTGCAGCGGCCAAGCCGTTCGAAACGCACCACAACGCGCTGGACATGGAAATGTTCCTGCGTATCGCGCCTGAGCTTTACCTCAAGCGTCTGGTGGTTGGCGGTTTCGAGAAAGTGTTCGAGATCAACCGCAACTTCCGTAACGAAGGCGTTTCGACTCGTCACAACCCTGAATTCACCATGTTGGAGTTCTACCAGGCTTACGCCGACTACGAAGACAACATGGACCTGACCGAAGAACTGTTCCGCGAGCTGGCGCAGCTGGTTCTGGGCAGCACCGATGTGCCTTACGGCGACAAGGTGTTCCACTTCGGCGAACCGTTCGTGCGTCTGTCGGTGTTCGATTCGATCCTCAAGTACAACCCTGAGCTGACTGCCGATGATCTGAACGACATCGACAAGGCCCGCGCCATCGCCAAGAAAGCCGGCGCCAAGGTGCTGGGCTTCGAAGGCCTGGGCAAATTGCAGGTGATGATTTTCGAAGAGCTGGTCGAGCACAAGCTGGAGCAGCCGCACTTCATTACCCAGTACCCGTTCGAAGTGTCGCCGCTGGCTCGTCGAAACGACGACAACCCGAACGTTACCGACCGTTTCGAATTGTTCATCGGTGGCCGTGAAATCGCCAACGCCTACTCCGAGTTGAACGACGCGGAAGACCAGGCCGAGCGCTTCATGGCGCAGGTGGCCGACAAGGACGCCGGCGACGACGAAGCCATGCACTACGACGCCGACTTCGTTCGTGCGCTGGAGTACGGCATGCCGCCAACGGCCGGTGAAGGCATCGGCATCGACCGTCTGGTGATGCTGCTGACCAACTCCCCGTCGATCCGCGATGTGATCCTGTTCCCGCACATGCGGCCGCAAGCGTAAATGTTTCAATTAAAAAGCCGCCTATAACAGGCGGCTTTTTATTGCCTGTCTGGTACAAACGTATCAATTGGTTACTTTTGAAATGAGAGAGGAATTCCTGTCGTGAACCGTGCAATGGCTCAAGAAGGTGCAGCGGGTATCGCCACTGCGGTCGCTGAAAGTGTTCAGTACCAGGGCCGCAAGGCCAGCCGTCAGGGCAGCGAGCAGCGTCGACAGGACATTCTCGATGCGGCCATGCGCATTGTCGTGCGCGATGGCGTGCGGGCCGTGCGTCACCGTGCGGTTGCTGCAGAAGCGGGTGTGCCGCTGTCGGCCACCACTTACTATTTCAAGGACATCGATGACTTGCTCACCGATACCTTTGCCCAATATGTGGAACGCAGCGCGGCGTTCATGGCCAAGCTGTGGGTGAACAATGAAGGGCTGCTGCGCGAGATGGTCGTCAGCGGCGACGGCAGCCCCGAGTCGCGCTCGCAACTGGCGGACGACATTGCACGGTTGATGGCGGACTATGTTCACCGGCAACTGATCAACCGTCGCGAACACCTGATGGCCGAACAGGCGTTCCGTCAGGAAGCGCTGCTGAACCCGCGCCTGGCGGAGCTGGTGCGCTCGCATCAGCAGATTCTCCTGCAGGGTACGTGTCAGCTTTTCCAGGTTTTGGGTTCCCGTGAGCCACACCAGGATGCCAAAGTGTTGACGGCGATTATCGGACGGATGGAATATCAGGGGCTGCTCAACGACGCCGAGCCTGACGCCGAAGCTGAAATGCTCGGTATCCTGACCCGCTACATGCATTTGGTACTGGCGTCGGTGTGATCCTGCGATGAACCTGTAGGAGCGAGGCTTGCCCGCGAAGGCGATTTAACATTCAACAGATGATGTGTTGACTGACGCATCGCCTTCGCGGGCAAGCCACGCTCCTACAGGGACAGTGAGCAATCGGGGGACTGTGTTCATAGGGAGTATTGAATGAAAGCCTGGCGCGTCGTTGTGATCGCCTTGTCGATCCTGCTGCTCAGTGGCTGTCTGGTGACCTTCAGGGAGCCATTACCCACGAGCGACCCCGCGCCCAAAGGATTACTCGGCAAATGGACCAGCACCAACGCCTGGGGCGAGCCGCTGAACCTGGAGCTGACGCGCATCGGCGACAATCGCTATCAGGCGGTCAGCTACTTCAAGGCCAAACCCAAGGAACGCGAAGCCTATCCCTTCACCGTCTCGCGCCATGGCAACCGCTGGTACCTGTCGGCAAAAGTCCCGGCGCAGTTTGGCGGGCATTTCACCATTGCCGGTTTCGAACTCACCGACAAGCATGAACTGGTGGTCTACAACCTCGACCTCGAGCAGATCAACCAGGCCCTGGGGCAAAAAGTCCTCAGCGGCGAAGGTTTCCAGACCGACGACGGTGACGGCGTGCTGATCAACACACGCATGGACCAAGTCTTCGCTTACCTCGACGATCCGGCCAATTCCGATGTCTTCGTCGAAGCCGTGCGCTATCAGCGCCTGGCCAAAGCCAAATAAACCCAGCACATAACGGTTTTTCTACAGGAGTTTCGGGTGGACGATTACCAGCAGACGATACGCATGTTGTCCGATCGCATTGTGCTGGCGCAGACGCCGATTCGCGTCCTGGATGCAGTGAAGTGGGACGACAGCATCCGCAAGGGTTTCCTCAAGGCCAAGGGCAAGGAAATGCCGGCGGTGGACCGTGATTACTACCTGAACCGGCCGCTGTCCTTCGACTCCAGCAAAGTGAAACTGGAATTCCAGAACATCGAGCGTGACATCACCCGTCAGCTTGGCCAGTTCAACCCGGTCGGCCAGATCATGCGGCGCATGTGCAAGGAATACCGGATGGTGGTGCGCATGCTTGAAGCGCGCGGCACCGAGGATTTCGGCCTGATTTCCCAGGAGTTGTATGGCGCGGCGTCCGACGCGTTTCACGCCGGTGACCCGACCCTGTCCGACCTCGGCCTGATGCTCTCCGATTATTTGAACAACATCGATGGTCGTGGTGACCTGAAGGACGAGCCGAAAATCCTCACCGCCAAGGACGCCGTGCATTTGTTGCAAACCCGGCTGAGCAAAGTGTTTGGCGAGGCCGAGGAAACCATTCGGGTGTTCGAGTCCGACGGCATCGTCGCCGATGCGGCGGCCGGCGCCGACTACATCAAGATCCGCACCGATGCGATGTTCAACGAGCGCGATGTGCGTGCGCTGGAAGTCCATGAAGGGCTGGTGCATGTCGGCACTACGCTCAACGGTCTGAACCAGCCGATCTGCACCTTCCTGTCCAAGGGGCCACCCTCGTCGACGGTGACCCAGGAAGGCCTGGCGATCCTGATGGAAATCATCACCTTCGCCTCCTACCCGAGCCGCCTGCGCAAACTGACCAACCGTACCCGCGCCATTCACATGGTGGAGGAGGGCGCGGACTTCCTGCAGATCTTCGAGTTCTTCCGCGAGCAGGGCTTTGAAATGGCGGAAAGCTACGGCAACGCCAGTCGGGTTTTCCGTGGTTCGGTGCCGAACGGTCTGCCATTTACCAAAGACTTGTCCTACCTCAAGGGCTTTATCATGGTTTACAACTACATTCAGTTGGCCGTGCGTAAAGGCAAACTTGAGCAAGTGCCGCTGCTGTTTTGCGGCAAGACTACGCTGGAAGACATGCGCACCTTGCGCCAGTTGGTCGATGAAGGCTTGGTGGTGCCGCCGAAATACCTGCCGGAACAGTTCCGTGACATGAACGCGCTGTCGGCGTGGATGTGCTTCTCCAACTTCCTGAACCACCTGAGCCTGGACCGGATCGAAGCGGATTACTCCAATATCCTCTAATCACCGCATACCTTGTAGGAGCGAGGCTTGCCCGCGAAGGCGTTGTGTCAGTCAACATGCCTGTTGAATGTTATGCCGCCTTCGCGGGCAAGCCTCGCTCCTACAGGACTTGCTATCAATCCTAAAAGCGAGGTTTCAACGGATGAGAATCCTCGGCATCCTCTTCCTGCTTCTAACCCTCGGCGGGTGCAGCTCTTTGCTGTTCTACCCCGAGCCCGGCCAGCTGTTCACCCCGGAAAAAGCCAAACTCGAATACCGCGACGTCACCCTCACCACGGCCGATGGCCTCAAGCTGCATGGCTGGTGGCTGCCAGCGAAAAAAGGCGTCGAAGTCAAAGGCACGGTGCTGCACCTGCACGGCAACGGCGGCAATCTGCCGATGCATCTGGGCGGCAGCTGGTGGTTGCCGGAGGAAGGCTATCAAGTGCTGCTGATCGATTATCGCGGTTACGGTTTGTCCGAAGGCGAACCAAGTTTGCCGGCGATCTATCAGGACATCGACGCGGCGTTCAAGTGGCTCGACCAGGCGCCGGAGGTCAAAGGCAAACCGTTGATCCTGCTCGGGCAAAGTCTGGGCGGCTCAATGGCCGTGCATTACCTGGTTCAGCATCCCGAACGCCAGAAACAACTCAAGGCCTTTGTCCTCGATGGCGTGCCCGCCAGTTATCGCAGCATCGGCCAATTCGCCCTGAGCAATTCCTGGCTGACGTGGGCGTTCCAGGTGCCGCTGTCGTGGCTGGTGCCGGACGGTGACAGCGCGATCCACTCGATGACGCAGCTCAACGGTGTGCCGAAACTGATCTATCACAGCATCGACGATCCGATCGTGCCCCTTTCCAACGGCATCCGTCTGTATCAAGCTGCGCCGCCGCCGCGAGTGCTGCAATTGACCCGTGGTGGTCATGTGCAGACGTTTGCCGACCCGGTCTGGCGCAAGGTCATGCTGCGATACCTTGATGACCCGCAGCATTTCAACGGTCTGCGCCGCTTGGGTGAAATTCCCAACTACCCGGCACCCCCGAATTCAGAAGATGAACCACCAGAGAGTCCGCAATGAGTGAAGAACGTAACGCCATCCCGCTGATCATCACCGGTATCTGCAGCATCCTCGGCACCGTCGGGGCCTTGTGGTACTACGGTTACCTGCACTTCGCCAAACCCGAAGATGCGCTGCTGCTCAGCGACTTCGCCATGCTCAAGACCGTGCCGGGCGAAGACTACAAAGTCTCCCTGGAACCGGCTCCACAAGTGGCCCAGTGCATCGATGGCGTGCTGGTGATGTTCGACACCGAACAGAAAGGCCTGACCGGCGTATTGGTCAACAACAAGAAAAAAGCCGTGCGCTGCATGGGCCAGGAAACTCCGCAGAAGCTGGAGCAGTAACTGTAACGCGGTTAAATCACACAGACCGCGTTGCCTTCATCGCCAGCAAGCCGGCTCCTGCAGGTTTGCGTTGATCCTGTAGGAGCCGGCTTGCTGGCGATGGCG
>NZ_AKJI01000130.1:0-25328 GCF_000282415.1 Pseudomonas sp. GM60 | reverse complement strand
GAGCAGGACCGGAGCGAGGGCATGCCGAGCATTAGCGAGGCACCGAACGAAAGGGGCAAGAGCGCTTGGTTACTTGGCGCTTTTCCAAGTGACCCGCCTTAAGAGCGGAACCAATAGCAGCCATCACCGCAGAAATGGATATGTACGCCCGAGAGAAAATGGTGGGCTATCAGGCCGCCATCGCCAGTAAGCCGGCTCCTACAAAGAGAGCAGGCGATAAAAAACCGCAGCACTCACAAAGGAAAGGGCCGCGGTTTTTTATACCTCCGCAATTACTGCTGCAACACCGTCGCCTGGTTATCCATACCCACCTGTTGAATGGTCGCCATCTGCGTCACGCCGCTCTGATCAACATTGGCAATGTTCCCGATCCCGCTCTGGGTCACATACGCCACGTTCATGCTGTCGGTCTGTTTCAGAGTGATCTTGTTATCGTTGCCCCACTGGCTGGTAGAGGCCAGGTTGCCGGTGCCGGACTGGTCGAATTCACTACGGTTGTTCATGCCGTTACTGCTGCCCTCGACCAGGTTGGTGGTGCCGCGCTGGTCGGCGATGAGCATGTTGTCGGTGCCGTTCTGATCGAAGTACAGCTCGTTGTAGTTCTCCGCCTGGCTGACGATGGTTTTGTTGCCCATGCCGGTCTGGCTGGTGGTCATGACGTGGCCGACGCCGTCCTGGGTGAAGTTGGCAATGTTTTCCTTGCCGTTCTGAGTGATGGTTGCGCTCTGGTTGCTGCCGAACTGGCCACCTTTTTGCGGGCCTTTCCAGTTGCTGGCGTAGACCTTGTTGTCGCTACCCACCGAAGTCGCGGTGAGCGAATGGCCTTCGCCGGACTGATAGGTGAAGTGCACGTTGCCCGTACCCGTCTGGTACAGCGCCAGGGTCGAGCCGGTGGACTCGAACTGGTCGGCGTAGATCGCGTTGAGGTTGCCGACCTGGAAGACCTGGGCGGTGTTGTTTTCGCCGAAGCTCTGGTCGACCACGGTTTCGTTGGTCTCGCCCATCTGGTCGACGGTGGCCGTGCTGCCCGCTTGCCCGTCTTGCCAGATCTCGGTGCCGTTGCCGTCGCCGTTCTGGTTGATGGTCAGGTTGCCGCCGTCGCCGTTGCGCTGGTCGCCGTAGGCATAGTTGTTGGCGCCGGTCTGGTTGATGTCGATCTGGCCGCCCATGTGGTTGATCTGTTCGGCGGTGGCGTAGTTGGTGGTGCCGTACTGGATGATCACCGCCATGTTGCCGATACCGGGCTGGATCTGTTCGATGTTGGCTTCATTGCTGTCGCCGTACTGGAAAGTTTGACCGGAAGTACCCTCCTGGCTGTCCTGATAGACGAACGAAAAGTTACCGCTGCCTTCCTGCTGTTGCAGCACTTCGCCGCCGCCCGCACCGATCGATTGACTGGCATGGCTGGTGTTGAAGCTGCCGGTCTGTTTCTGGGTGATGGTGCTGTTGTCTTCATACAATTGCTCGGCGTAACCGGCGTTGTATTCACCGACCTGGTTCTGGTCGATGGTGCTGGTGGCCGAGTCCTGCACCGCAGCCGCATCGTTACCCTCGCCGAGTTGCTGCTGGGTGGCGGTGCTGTAGGGGGCCTTGGTCTGTTTCACATTGGCGATGTTGGCGGTGCCGACCTGGTCCTGGGTGGAAATGCTGTCGTTGGCCAACGCCTGGGCACTGGCAATGACCAGGATCGCGGCGGTGAGGGGCGTCAGTTTGAACATGATGAAACCTCCATGTGGTGCGGTGCTTTAGCGGTATTGTTTGACTGAAACGCTCATGCCGTTTCCCGATTGGGTCACGGCGCTGGAAAGTCCCGTGCCGGCCTGGTCGATGCTGGCGTCGTTGTTATTGCCGTTCTGGGCTATCTGCGCGCGGTTCTGGCTGCCGGTCTGGGTGATCGAGGCCGAGTTGCCGGAACCTTGCTGAGTGATCATTGCCATCAGGTCGCTGCCTTGTTGCAGGATGTAGGCTTCCTGATTGCTCCCCGACTGGACGATGGTGCCGAGCAGCGACTGGCCGTTCTGTTGCAGCAGCGCCACATTGGCCTGACCGTTCTGGTCGATCAGCGCGTGCTGGCCAATCGGCGGTGGCAACTCGCCGAGGTCGGTGCCGGGGCCCAAGTCATCGTTCTCCATCAGATCGTCGGCGCGCACGCCCGCGCTGCTGCAGAGCAGAAGCAGGCAGAGCAGGGCGGCGGTCGACGTTTTCATGAGACTGTCCTTTCGCAAGAGGCCAGCCCCATCGGCCACGTGACCGATGGGGCCAAGGCTCAGTTGGAGATCACCGTCACGGTGCGCACGGTGCCTTGGGACGAGGTGATGGTGGCCGTCGGGTTCGCCGATGGAATCACCGTGGTGGTGTTGTTCACCGTCAGCCGCCAGCGACCGGTCACCGCCACCGTGGCGGTGCCCAGGGTTGCCAACCCGGTCGGGGTGCTCACCCGGATGGTGACGACGTTGCCGGTGGTCACCGATGAGGTGCCCGCGAAGTCCCAGGTGAAGCGGTTGTTGGAGCGTGCCGACACCGTTGCCGTGGTCACCGTGAAGGTTTCTGCCGGTGGCCGTGGCGAGACTTGCACGGTGACCGTCGCCGGTGCCGTCGACTGGGCGCCGAAGCTGTCCCGGGCGAAGTAGGTGAAGGTCGTGGTGAACGCCGTGGTGAAGTTGGCCGGTGGGGTGTATGTGATCACCGTACCGTTGCTGCTGACACTGCCGCGACCGTTCGGTGGTTGCGTGAAGCTGGCGACCGCCAGCGGCACGTTGCCTTCCGGATCGGTGTCGTTGGCCAGCACACTGATCGGTATCGCCACGCCCAGGGTCGCGACGCTGTCGGCGACGGCCACCGGTGGCCGATTAGGTGCCACGGTGATGGTCACGGTCGCCGGAGTGGCCGAGGCCAGGCCTTTGATGTCTTGAGCCTTGTAGGTGAAGGTCGTGGTCATCGGCACAGTGACTACGGCGGGCGGTGTGTAGACCACGGCGGTCGTGCCGCTCATCGTCACGCTGCCTTGCCCGGCGGCCGGTGAGGTCAGTGCGACAATGCTCAATGGCGTGTTGCCGTCCGGGTCGCTGTCGTTGGCCAGCAGGTTGAGGGTGATCGGCACCCCGAAGCTGGTGCTGCCGGTGTCGGCAACGGCCAGCGGCGCCTGGTTTTCACCGCTGTTCGGTTGTGTGCCGATCACCACCACAGGTTCGGTGTCGTTGCCGCCGGCTGCGGATTTGATCGTGACAGTGGCCGGTGGCTGCGACAGATCGGCAACGGTCAGGCGTTGCAAGGTGCCGGTTTTCGTCAGCCGTCCGAAGCCCTGAGCGACCATGTCCGGCACCACGACTTCGTCTGACGAGGTGGCTTCGATCAGCAGGCTGTGATTACTCCAGTTGTAGCGTGCGGTCTGGATTTTCACGATGTCGGTGACTTTGCTCGACACCGCCGTTGGCCGGTTGGTGCCACTCGGGTCGGTCGCGGTGACCACCACCACCGGAGGTACCGTGCTGCCTGTCAGACGATGGCCGAAGAACTGGCCGGTGTTGTTGCCGAGCATGGTGACCAGGCAGGGCGATTGCGGTGGTCCGGGAACCAGAGGCACGGTTTCACGGAAGCACAGGCTAGAACTGATGGCCGATTTGCCGAAGACTTCGACCCGGGTACTGCTCGTGCCCGGACCTGTCGGGAGGCGGCGGTAAGTGGCGCGGCCGATTTCCACAGGGGTTTGCGCACGGCTGTCGAGGACTTTGCCGGACACGGTAAAGAGGTTGGTCTGAATGGTCCCGGCCGGACCCTGGACACGCAGGAAGTTATTGTTGAACGGGCTGCCGGTGACCGCTTCGCTGAGGTTAGGATCACCCACGAATGTCTCGATGGCGCCGGTGTCCGGATTCACTTCGGTGTACGGCCCATTGACGCTGCGCAGAAATGGCCCGACCTCCCCGTTGAGTGCCCCGGCGAAGTTGCCCGGTGCACCGATGCCGATGTCGCGGGTGATGTTGATCGCCCGGCGGCCCGGTGTGGTGACGTTGACTGTTTCCACGCCGTACGGGTGAGTGATGGTGTAGGTGCCCGCGACAGGAATGTTCACCCGCAGGCGAATCCGCGCGAAGCTGGCCTGATCGCCGTCGACAGGGTTTTCCGCAGTGAATGCCGCTTCGACCCCGGCCACGTAGGCATCCACGCCATAACCTCCAACATCATTGATGCTGGTCTCGGCGAGGAACCAGAACGCTTCTGGTGGCCAGTTATCCGGGAACACCATCGGCAGGGTGTCGTCGAAAATGCCGGGCTCCGGATTCAGGATACACATATAGGCGGGGGCGCCAGGAGCACCCGGAGCCCGCGTGCTGGTAGCCCGTGACTGGCACAGTTCCAGCGACAGCAAGTTGCTGTCCTGATACCACATGGGGAATTTCCCCGTGGCGAAAGTGTAGGGGCCGGTATCGACGGCAGTGAGTTGCGCGAACGCACTGCCGGACAGCGAAAGAGTCAGCCCGAGCGCCTTGAGCGCGAAGCGTGGCCACTTGTTCATGATGCCTCCTGATGCGGATCTGGGCATGAGAGCGTTCATTGCACGATGACCACTTCTTCGGTATCGCTGCCGCCATTGGATGACGTCACCTGAACCTTGGCCGGTGGAATCGGCGAGATGCCGGTCGACAGGGATTTCTCTGCGCCGCTGCCACTGAGGGCGCCGATGGCGACACCCGTGCCGGAGGTGGCGGTAAGAATCGGTGGCGATGTTTCATCGCTGGTCGAGGCCACTACCGTGATTTGCCCGCTGCTCAGGCTGTACTCGGCCCGTGAAATCACCACCAGGTCGGTCAGCGGCATGGACAAGGAGGTTGGCGTGCTGGTCGGGATGGCCAGATGGTTGTCGGCCGTCACCAGCAAGCTGCTCGGCAACGTCGGGTTGGTGGCTGACTGGGCGTACCAGTGGCCGGTGGTGTTGGCCTCGGTCAGGTTCAGCACCGGGGTGTTGCTGTCCAGTTTCACCGTGGCCGGTGGTGGCGGGGCCATGACGAAAACATCCTGTTGGGCCACCGGGGCGCTGGCACCGGCTGTGCGCGAATAGGTGCTGCGTTCGGCAATGATCGGAGTGGGGCGAGCGAGCGTCGATAACTTGCCGGAAATGGCCATCACCGTCGTGCGCAAGTCCAGTCCGTTAGGCCCTTCAATGCGGATGTAGTTGGTATTGAAAGGGCTGCCGGTGAAAGCCTCTTCCAGGTTCGGATCGCCGACGAACGTGTCGGTCGAACCGGTGACCGGGTTGTTCTCGGTGTAGGGGCCGTTGAGGCTGCGCAGGAAGGGGCCGATGTCCGCTTTGAGCGCACCGTCGTAGGTTTTCGGCGAGCCGATGCCGATGTCCCGGGTCATGTTGATCGCGCGGCGCCCGGGGGTATCGACGTTGAAGACATCGACGCCGTAAGGGTGGGTGATGACATAGGTGCCGGCAGTGGGCACGTCGACCCGAATACGGATACGGCCAAAACTGACCTGGTCGCCTTCCAGCGGGTCGCCACCACTGAATGCGGCTTCAACGGCGCTGACATAGGTCAGGTCGATGCCCCGTGCGGCATCGACGATGGATCCGTCGCCGGTGAACCAGAACGCTTCGTCGGGGAAGTTGGTCGGGAAAACGATGGGTTGAGTGTCATCGAAAATGCCGGGGTTCGGATTCAAAAGGCACATGTAGGCCGGTGCGCCGGGAGCAACCGGAACCCTGGAGCTGACGGCCTTGGACAGGCACAAGTCGAGGGTTCGACCGTGGGTGTCCTGATACCAGGAAGCGAAGTTACCGTTGGCGGGAACATAGGGGCCGGGGTCGACAGCAAACAGCGCAGCCTGGGCGACGCCTTGGGCCAGAGCGGACACGACCAGGGCGATCGTGGTTTTGGACAGTAAAGGGTGCATGAGTATTCCCTCTATCAGAGACCTGCCCCTTGGGGGGTGGGTCAGTTGACGGGGGAGTCGGCAACTTCCGTACCAATCATTGGAAACGGCCGGCAGAGGCCCGGCATTACAGCGTTTCGCTATTAAGCGTTGCCTGGATGCCGGACGAACCAACGGGCGACTGTCCCCAGCATTGGGGGGCGATGGGGATACCGGGGAGGGCGGGAAACCTGTAGGCGCAAGCTTGCTCGCGATGGGCGCTAACGAAGACGCGTGTTATCTGGATAAGCGCGGCGATCGTGAATCCATCGCGAGCAAGCTTGCTCCTACAGACAGCTGGACGCAGTCGCTACTCGGTGGGGGCTAATTGATCCAGCGCCCGATTCACCGCCAACTCGCCCAGCATGATGACTTGCGCAATCCCCAGCAGGGAGTTGCGGCATGTCCCGTCCAGTTGATCCGCCAGGTCCGTCGCCATGACATTGGCCGATGCCAGGGATTCACAAGCATGGGCCAGCAGGGTTTCGGTATCGAGCTCCGGGTTGACGATAAACAGGGTGGTGGGTGTTCGCGGAGTGGCTTTGATGTGAGCGTTCTGGGCGGCAGGGTTGAAGTAGAAATCGAGGGCGCGATTGACAGCTTCGCGATGTGCTTCTGAATCGGGATTGTCTTGCGGCGATGCCGGATCGGTGTCCGGTGGATTGGGCGTTACTTTGAACATAAATAAAACTCCTTATGCTAACAACAAGGAGCCATCACCCTCGCTACCAAACGAGGGGTGGTGGCCATACGCAGGTTGGTAGACCGGGCACAAGGAAACCGGCGCGCCCGAAGGCGCCC
Organism: Pseudomonas sp. GM60; assembly: GCF_000282415.1. NCBI lineage: Bacteria > Pseudomonadati > Pseudomonadota > Gammaproteobacteria > Pseudomonadales > Pseudomonadaceae > Pseudomonas > Pseudomonas sp. GM60. Next base: position 18,611 of record NZ_AKJI01000130.1, on the reverse strand, counting down.
TGTGCATGACCACCATAAATGCGAGACCAGAAGTCTCAAATGGCGATGCAATGCACCTTATGCAGCTCGGGCTACCAAACCCGATCACTGATTTTCAGCGACCGGAAAACGATAAAGCCCAAGATCAAGGCGCACAAGCCGGCGGATTCTGGCGCAAGCGTAGGCAATGGCGCAAGGCGTTGTAGCCTGCGCGAAGTAACACAAAGTGTTTTTAAACAAGCGTCGTTAAACATAAGCAGGCATTGCTAAACATCGCGGAAAACATCGGATATCTCTTCAGGGTTGGCGGCCCCGCGCGTGCCTACACGGACCCTATTTTTGACTGAGCGCCGCTATCGATACGCCCGAAGCAACGAAGGTGAGTCCTGCCCCTACGTTCAGGCCATTTATCAGCCGTGGCCTCTGACGCAAAAAACCGGACAGCGCCGTGGCAAATACGCCCATAAGTGCGAATCCCACTGCCGTAAGTGCGGCGAACCAGATGCCGTACACCAGCATCTGCACACTCACCGAGCCGCGTTGTGGGTCGACGAACTGCGGGATGAACGCAAGGACGAAAAAACCGGGCTTCGGATTGAGCGCTGCCGAGAGGAATCCCGTGAGGAAAATGCTCGGCAGTGATTGCCGGGCCGCTGGCTGGAAGCTGATCAGGCTACGAGAGCGCAGCACTTTTATGCCAAGCCACAGTAAATAACCGGCACCGATCAGCTTGACGACCCAGAACGCAACGGCAGACGTCTGCATAAGCAACGTCAGCCCCAGCGAAGCGGCTGCCACATGAAAGAGAATTCCCGCCCCGGAGGCCATGCCCGAGACGATAGCGGCAATCCTGCCCTGACTGAGTCCACGGCCAACGGCCAGCAGATTGTCCGGGCCTGGTGCGATTACCAACAGCAAGCACGCGGCCGTGTAGGCAAGCCAGACGTTGGTCGGAAACATGGCATTCTCCTTAAGCCTCACTGAGGCTCCATCCTCATGTAGCGCCAGACTGTGCTCGTGCCAGGGCGCAAAGTCAAAGCCACGGCATTTGTGGTTGCCGAACGGTTACGCGTGTATCGAGTGATGGATCCAACAGGGGGGCGTCACGTCAACACCCAATACCGGGCAAATGCCTGACCGTGGGCTATAACCAATGGGGGGAATCGCCGGGAAGTACGCCCATGAACATGCCCACACAAACGCTCCAGTCCGAAGAGGGCGATGTGCGCTTGAGCTCGCGAAAGCAACCGTTCAATCTGCTGCGCTGGTTTTCCCTCATCAGCATGGCGGTGATTGGTACGGTGGCGGTGGCGCTGGGGGCTGTGTCCACGCGATTTGTGATTACCGAGAGCGTGCAACGCGATGCATTGCTGACCTCACAGTTCATTCAGACGATTGCCTTGACCGAGGTGCGCCACGTCTCGATTCCCAATGTGCGCAGCATGGGCGAGCTGCTGGACCCGCGCAAAGACAAGGATTTCCCCGACGTAGACCCGATGGCCCGCGCCAACGCCCGGGGCGAATTTCTCGACCACATCGAGCACTTGCCTGACGTGATCCTTGCCAACATCTACGCCCCCGACCGCATGGTGATCTGGTCGACCAACCCGGCATTGATGGGCACCACGATCCATGCCGACGAAGACCTTGAGCGCGCATTCGTCTCCAGGACGGCTGTGTCGGCCAGTTATCACGACGTCGACAAGTCACGCATGGAGCAAAAGTTCGTCACGCCGCCGGAATTCATCTTCATCGAAAACTACGTTCCGCTGTTCGATGCCGACGGCGAGCACGTCACGGCGATGGTCGAGATCTACAAGGAACCCGAGGACCTGATCAGCCGCATGGAGCGCGGTCTGGTGCTGATATGGCTGGCCACCGCACTGGGCGGCGGGCTGATTTATCTGGGGCTGTACTGGATCGTGCGGCGTGCGGCGATCCTGTTGGCGGCGCAGCAAAAACAATTGATCACCAACGAAACCTTTGTCGCCCTGGGCGAGATGTCATCGGCGGTGGCCCACAGTTTGCGTAACCCGTTGGCGACCATTCGCTCCAGTGCCGAACTGGCGCTGGAGTTCGACAATGGCCCGGCGCACCAAAACATCAACGACATCATCGGTCAGGTCGATCGCATGTCGACGTGGGTCAGGGAATTGCTGCAATCCTTGCGCCCGCTCACCGATGAACCGGAACCGGTGAACCTGGTGGCGGCGGTGCACGACAGCCTCATGGCCTTCGAGCAGCAGATCGCCAAGGCCTGCGTTCATGTGGTGTTCGAGCCGAAGGACACGCCTATGGTCCTGAGCCAGCAGATGCAGTTGACGCAGATACTCAACCGTCTGCTGGCCAACGCGCTGGAGGCCATGGACCAGGGCGGCACGCTCACCGTCATTCTGGAGCCGGATGCCCGAGACGTCAGCGTGGTGGTGAGCGATACCGGCAGAGGCATGAGCGAGGAGCAGCGCAGCATGGCTTTCCGGCCGTTTTTCACCACCAAGCAAGGCGGGCTCGGCGTCGGGCTCGTACTGGTCAAGCGGATTATGGAGCGCTGCGGCGGTACGGTGAGCCTGGACAGTCGCGAGGGCGAGGGCACAAGTGTTCGCCTATCGTTCCAACGCAGTCCCTGAAATGGGGACGAACTTTCCCCGGTTGCGGGTGTCATTCCCCAGTCGTTTTTTGGGGCGTGGCACATTGATGTTGATAAGCCATTGTTTCCACGAACATTAGTGCGTTTGTATAGGCTGTTGTAAGTCTGGCGAGCTCCTTGCAAAACCCCCATTACCCCCTTCACGACTTCGAGGCGGCTGGTGATGGACAGAAAAGCGCTGCACCCCTGCAAATGGTTTGGTCTCCTGACGCCCCTGAGCGTCTTTGTGGCCATGACGCTCAGTACAACGAGCCTGCGCGCCAGCCCGATCGACGACGAGGGGCAGCCGGGACCGTCCGATCCTTCGGCGTATCACGACGAGCCGGCTGACAAAGCAGGTGCCTTGAACGCCATTTTGACCATGCCCCCCGCCAACCTGGATGCCTTCGACTTGCCGGCTGGCGTCAAAGGTACCCGAGAGACCCCGCTCAAGGAAAACGTCCTTCCGCCGGCGATACAGACCAGCTTCAATTACCCTACCAACGGCAAACCCAGCCCGTTGTACGGTGCTCTGCCGTTCACTCAGCAACTGGTGCTGTTCGAAGAGTTCGGTCCGGAAAAACTCGACCCCACCACCCCGGCGGCGCAGTTGCCGTTTCCACCGGCCGCCATCGGCCCGCTGCCGCAACAGGATCCCACCAGTGTCGCTCGCAGCGCTCCGCCGAGTGCGGCGCTCGACGCTTTCATGCGGCAACCCGGACTGACCCCGTTCCCCAGCCATTATTCCAACGTGGTCGACCGCAACCCTTGGCAGAAGCAGATCGAATTTTTCCTCAACCGGCGTATCGGTTCGTCGGCTGAAGGCCGTCCACCAGGAAAAGGCTGGTCGCACCAGCGCTGGAACGAGTTTTACCCGCAGATCGCCTACAAGACTGTGCAATCCGGCGCACGGGTGAATACCGGGTTGCGTGACAGTCGTCAGATGCACCGCTATGCCATGGGCGAGTTTGGCCCCGGTGGCCTCTATTACAATGTGGCTGGCCTGCCGACGACCGTAGGCACCGCCAAAGGCGTCGATGCGCGTTTTCACCCGAAAATGCCGGTGCAGAACCACAAATCGGTCTGGACCTTCGACGGCACCTTGCCGCCAAAATTGCTCATGGTGCGTTACGGACAACCCGTGCTGATGCGCCATTACAACGCCTTGCCGATCGACCCGTCGGCGAACATGGGTTTTGGTCTGCACACCCTCAGCACCCACGAACACAACGGTCACCAACCGGCGGAAAGCGACGGTTATGCCAACGCATTTTTCTTCCCCGGGCAATTCTACGACTACCGCTGGCCGATCCAGTTGGCCGGCTACGACAGCATCAACACCAAGGCTGAGGACCCACGTGCAGCTTTTCCGTGCTCGCCGGGCGAAACCCTGTGGACCAACGACCTCATCCCCAGCCGCAAGACCTGCGACAACGGCACGATCAAGATCCGTGGCGACTGGCGCGAAACCATGAGCACCCACTGGTTTCACGACCACATGCTCGATTTCACCGCGCAGAACGTCTACAAGGGCAACGCTGCGATGATGAACTACTACAGCGCCCTGGACCGTGGCAATGAAGCGGTGAATGACGGCGTCAACCTGCGTTTACCCAGTGGCAACGCCTTGCCTTGGGGCAACCGCGACTACGACGTCAACCTGCTGTTTGCCGATAAAGCGTGGGACAAGAACGGTCAACTGTGGTTTAACCCGTTCAATACCGACGGCTTCCTCGGTGATCAGGTGCTGGTCAACTGGCAGTGGAAACCGGTCCTGGATGTGCGCGCCCGCAGCTATCGGTTCCGCATGCTCAATGGCTCGGTATCGCGCTACTTCAAACTGGCGCTGGTGCGCGAAATCAAGGGCACCGGCGGCGAGTTCCCAGGGCCTGTCGGGTCAGGCTTGTCGTACGCCCGCGTGCCGTTCCACATGATTGCCAACGACGGCAATATCATGGAACACGCCGTGCCGTTCGACGGCACCATGGACCTGGATGCCGACGGCGATACTCAAAATCACAACGCGATCCTGCCAACCATGGGCATCGCCGAACGCTTCGACATCATCGTCAACTTCTCGAAAAACGGGGTCAAGGCGGGCGACAAGCTGTTCTTCGTCAACCTGCTGGTGCACGAAGACGGCAAGGGCCCGGAAGAACCCGTCGCCCTGGCTGACGTGCTGTCCGAGAAGTACAAGGCCGTCATCAGGCAATCCAGCAAGGGGCCGAAGTGGGAGGATGGTGATCCGGCGATAGGCAAAGTGTTGCAATTCAACGTCAAGGCCTATACCGGTCAGGACCTGGCCATGGACCCGGCGGCCTATGAGCCGGCCAAACCGGGCAAGGCTGAAGGCCTGGTGATGATCCCGCTGAAAATTCACCGCGATAATGTGGCCGACAAGGCGCTGCTGGCCAAGGCCCGTCATCGCACCTTCACCTTCGGTCGTTCCGACGGCACCGATTCGGCGCCGTGGACAATCAAGACCGACGGCGGTTTCGGTTTCAGAATGGACCCTCGTCGGCTGAACGTCTCGACCAAACTGGCCTCCGGTCCGACCGATGCCGGCGCCACGGGCTTCGGTACGCTGGAAGTGTGGAACATCAAGCTCGGCGGCGAGGGCTGGAGCCACCCGGTTCACGTGCACTTCGAGGAGGGGATCATCCTCAGTCGCGGCGGCAAGCTACCACCGGAATGGGAAAAATGGGCACGTAAGGACGTGTACCGCATCGGTCCGGAAAAGGACGGCCTGGACAGCGTCGAGATTGCGATCCACTTCCGCGAATTTGCCGGGACGTACATGGAGCACTGCCACAACACTCAACATGAGGACAACTCCATGTTGCTGCGTTGGGACGTTGAGAAACCGGGGCAACTGCAATTGATGCCGGTTCCGCTGCCGAGTTGGGATGGCGTGCGCTACGTGAACTCTGCTGCACTGCCAACCTTCCGCACCGGCGATGGCTACGGCCCACAAGTGGTGATCAAGCCATGATCCGCAGGGGAGCCGACATGACACTGCACACGCCGCGCTCCCGCGCACTGGGTATGCACCTGATTCTGGTACTGGTGACGTTTCTGCTGGCCAGCCAGGTGCTGCTCGCTCATGAAGGCGCACTGTCGCCGTCGCCGACGGATTCGGCGACACCCTGGGGGCGCGATTACTTTCCCAACACCTTGCTGACCGACCAGGACGGTCGGCAGGTGCGTTTTTTCGATGACATGATCAAAGGCAAAGTGGTGGTGATCAACTTCATCTTCACCACGTGCAGCGATTCCTGCCCGCTGGAAACCGCGCGCCTGCGCCAGGTGCAGCAGTTATTGGGGCCCCGGGTCGGCCAGGACATTTTTTTCTACTCGATCAGCATCGATCCTTTGAGCGATACACCCGAGGTGCTCAAGGCCTACGCGCAGCGCTTCAAAGTCGGACCGGGCTGGCAGTTCCTCACCGGGGAGTTCGAGGCCGTCACCGACCTGCGCAAAAAGCTCGGGCTGTTCATCGAGGGCGTCGACAACGGTCGCAGCAAGGACCACAACCTGAGCCTGATCGTCGGCAACCAGGCCACCGGTCGCTGGATGAAAGCCTCACCGTTCGAGAACCCATGGATCCTCGCCGATCAGTTGGCCAATACCTTGCAGAACTGGAAGCAACCCAGTGTTGAAGAAAATTATGCCGATGCGCCCGAGATCCGCCCGCCGAGCAACGGCGAAGAGTTGTTTCGCACCCGTTGCGCCTCGTGCCACAGCCTCGGGCCGCAAGACGGGCAGGGCATCGGCATGCGCGCCATCGGCCCGGACCTGATCGGCGTAACCCGCGTGCGCGATCCCGCCTGGCTCAATCGCTGGATCCGCGAACCGGATCGCATGCTGGCCGAAAAAGACCCGATTGCGCTGGAGCTGTTTCAACGCTTCGACAAAATCCCGATGCCAAACCTGCGCCTGGATGAGAAAGCGGCGCAGTCCATCATTGAATTTTTGCAGGAGGAAACCGATCGTCAGCAATCGTTGCAAGCGGCGCAGGTGCCATAGCGGCGAATTACTATCATTGAACCGCCGACTCGATCAATGACACCTACACTGATGCGAAACGCCACTGAATAGGCTTCAAGCCAGTACCGAATTCAGGACCCACCATGCAGATACTCGAACAACAAAAAGTACCTGCTCCGTCGAACCTTCCGGCGGGGGAATGCACGAGCTGGCGTGGCGAGTTCAATCTGCTGCGCTGGTTTTCCTTTGCCAGTTTTTTGATCATTGCCGCCGTGGCGGCGGGGCTGGGGTACATCTCCACCCGTTTCGTGGTGGAGGAGAGCATCGAGCGCGATTCCATGCTGACCGCGCAATTTATCCAGGCCATCGGTGCTGCCGAAATCCGCCACGCATCGATTTCCCCGGAAAGAACCATGGGCGAAATGCTCGATTCTCGCCTGGATAACGCCCATCCCGACGTGAATCCGGGCGCACGTGCTGCGGCACGCATCGAGTTTCTCGATCATGTGGCGAACCTGCCGGACCTGCTGTTGGCTACGGTGTATGCCCAGGATCGCACTGTGGTCTGGTCGACCAACCCGGAGCTGATCGGCGTACGCATCGAAGACGACGATGAACTGGACGAATCTTTCGAAATGAAGGAGCCCGTTTCCACCAGCTACCACGAAGTCGATGAAGAACGTCCCGAACAAAAACTGTTGCACGAGCCCCAGTACCTGTTCGTTGAAAACTACATTCCGATGTTCAACGCCGACAAAAGCAAAGTCATCGCCATGGTCGAGGTCTACAAGGAGCCGACTGATCTGGTTGAACGTATCCAGCGCGGTTTCAAGGCCATCTGGCTGGCCACCGTGCTCGGTGGTGCCGCCATCTACTTGGGGCTGTTCTGGATTGTGCGGCGTGCGGCGAAGCTGATCGAGAGTCAGCAGAAACAGCTGATTGCCAACGAAACCTTCGTCGCGCTGGGGGAAATGTCTTCGGCCGTGGCCCACAGTTTGCGCAACCCGCTGGCGAACATTCGCTCCAGCGCCGAACTGGCCCAGGAAATCGCCAGTCAGAGCGCGCAGAAGAACATCGGCGACATCATCAACCAGGTCGATCGCATGTCGCGTTGGGTTCGCGAGTTGCTGGTGTCGTTGCGGCCGGTGAATGACGACTACGAAACCGTAGACCTGGTGCTGGCCATCGACGACACCCTGAGTGCCTTTGACGCGCTGATCAAGCGCTCCGGTGTCGAAGTCCGGTTCACACCGCAGGTTTGCCCACCGGTCGTCAGCCAACAGGTGCTGCTCACGCAAATTCTCAATAGCCTGTTCGCCAATGCCCTGGAAGCCATGCCCAAGGGCGGCGTGCTGAGCATCGATATCGAGTCGCCGCAGTCCGGACTCTTGCGCATGACCCTGAGCGATACCGGCAAGGGCATGACCAAACAGCAGCAACAAATGGTTTTCAAACCGTTTTTCACCACCAAGCAAGGCGGGTTGGGTGTGGGCCTAGCCCTGGTCAAAAGAATAATGGAGCGTTTTGAAGGTTCGGTCGAACTGACCAGCCAAGAGCAGGAAGGAACCCGCGTTTGTCTGAACTTCAAAGTGGCAACGGGAGGGGAATATGGGGTACAGCATTCTGCTGGTCGAGGATGACGAAATCCTCGCCGGGAATCTTCAGACCTACCTGGAACGCAAAGACTTCGAGGTGACGGTCTGCCACTCGGCTGAAGATGCGCTGAAGCAAATGAACACGTTTGCCCCGGACGTCGTACTGACCGACAACTCGTTGCCGGGCATGAGCGGTCACGATCTGATCCAGAAGCTGCGTATCAGCGCGCCGGACCTGAAAGTGATCATGATGACCGGCTACGGCAATGTCGAAGACGCCGTGGTGGCGATGAAAGAAGGCGCGTTCCATTACGTCACCAAACCGGTGGCGCTGCCGGAACTCAAGCTGTTGCTGGACAAGGCCCTGGCCACCGAGCGGATGGAGCGCACGCTGTCGTTCTATCAGGAACGCGAAGCGCAGAAGTCGGGGGTGCAGGCGTTGATCGGTGAATCGGGGCCGATGGTCTTCCTGAAAAACACCATCGGCCAGTTGCTCGACGCCGAGCGCCGGATGGCCAACGCCGATTTGCCGCCGGTGCTGGTGGAAGGCGAGACGGGCACCGGCAAGGAACTGGTGGCCCGCGCGCTGCACTTCGACGGCCCGCGCAGCAAGGGCCCGTTCATTGAATTCAACTGCGCGTCGATTCCCTCCAACCTCGTGGAGTCGGAGCTGTTCGGCCACGAGAAGGGGGCATTCACCGACGCCAAGGACCGTCGCGTCGGCCTTGTGGAAGCGGCGGATGGCGGCACCTTGTTTCTCGATGAAGTCGGGGAAATGGACCTGCTGCTGCAAGCCAAACTGCTGAAGCTGCTGGAAGACCGGACCATTCGCCGGGTCGGTTCGGTGAAGGAGCGCAAGGTCGATTTGCGGGTGATCAGCGCAACCAATTGCAACCTCGAACAAATGGTCCAGCAGGGCAAGTTCCGCCGTGACCTGTTCTTCCGTTTGCGCATCATTTCGATCAAGGTGCCGCGCCTGTATACCCGTGGCGAAGACGTCCTGTTGCTGGCCCGGCACTTCCTCGCCATCCACGGCAAACGCTATGGCAAACCGAACCTGCATTTCAGCGAACAGGCCGAAGAATTGCTCATGAGCTACAGCTGGCCGGGCAACGTGCGCGAGTTGCGCAACATGCTCGAACAAACCGTGCTGCTGGCCCAGTACGACACCATCGCCGCGCACCAGTTGAACGTCTGCCTGAGCCTGGTGGACGAGCCGGTGGCGATGCCCGAGACGCCCCATAACGAAGTGCGCCCGGCGTACAACGGCAGCGAGTCGATGAACCTGCCGGAGGTCGAGCGCGACATGGTGCGCAAGATGCTCGACAAGACCGACTGGAACGTCACCAAGTCCGCGCGCCTGCTGGGTTTGAGCCGCGACATGCTGCGTTACCGGATCGAAAAACTCGGCCTCGCCCGCCCGGACAAGCGTCAGTGGTAGACGGGCGTCGCCTGGCCCTGTCGACTGAGGCAGGCCAGCAAGCAGGTCGGGTCGACGACTTCTTCGTTGACGTAGACGCCGAGTTCCGGGTCATAGGAGCGGATGAACACCCGGACGGTGGCATCCGCGACGGTCGGCAACCGTGAATCGGAGAACACGTGCTCGCTGGAGATCGGGATGAAATCCTGCGGCGCCGTGGGAATGTACGAGCGCGGTGGCACCGTGCTCAGCGTCGGCGGAACGGGGTGGGCGAACGGCTGGTTTTCGCCGTAATAGTTGAACTCGCTGCTGTACCCGGACGGCGGTGTCAGGTTGTCATCCGCGTGAACCCCCGTGGTGGCGGTCAGGCAGAAGATGAGCAACAGCATCAAATCGGTGTGTTTCATGGCAGCACCTGCGAAATCGGTTGTCCCGCAATTCCCCAAGGCCATTAACTATAGCTGCCGTACGGGGGCGTTGCCGGCTTACAACATTCCAACAAACGCTACATGGGTTTTTCAAAAACACTGATCTAGACTCGGGCCGGTCTGATAAACCCGAGTTCTGGAGCGTGCAATGGAAATGCTGACCAAAGAAAAAGCCATCGCCAGCAACCGCGATGCGTGGAATGACTCCGCCCGACACCACAAAGACAATCCCGAATGGCCGTCACTGTTGAAGGCCGTGGCACTGGGCGATTTCTGCTGCATCGACGACACGTTGCGCGGCGTGCTGGAGCAGGTCGGGGTCGACGGCAAGGACGTGGTGCAACTGGGCTGCAACAACGGCCGCGAAAGTCTTTCACTGTTTGCGCTCGGTGCCCGCAGCGTCGTCGGCGTTGACCAGTCCGCGGCGTTTCTCGATCAGGCGCGGGAACTGGCTTCCCGGTCGCCGCACGCGCCTGAATTCGTCGAGGCCGACATTCATCACCTGCCGAGTGAACTGCACCACCGGTTCGATGTGGCCCTGATCACCATCGGCGTATTGGGCTGGATGCCGGACATTGGCGAATTCTTCCGCCACGTCGCCCGCACCCTCAAGCCCGGCGGGGCGTTGGTGGTGTACGAAACCCACCCGTTCCTGGAAATGTTCGACCCCGAATCAGACGATCCCTTTCACCCGGTCACTTCGTACTTCCGCCGCGAACCTTTCGTGCAGGACCAGCCGATCGTCTACGAAGGCAAAGTCGAACAGCAGGCCGCGACGTCCTACTGGTTCGTCCACACCCTCAGCGAGATGTTCACCGGCGCCATCGAAGCGGGGTTGCAGATCAGCCACTTCAAGGAATATCCGCACTCCAACCGGGAGGAGATTTATGATCAGTATCAGCAGCGAGAGGCGCAGTTGCCGTTGTGTTTTACGTGGGTGGGGGTGAAGCGCTGAGTTTTTGAGCCGAAAATGAGTTGCCCCTATCGCGAGCAGGCTCGCTCCCACCTTGATCTTTGGCGCAACGAAGATCCAATGTGGGAGCGAGCCTGCTCGCGATGAGGCCCTAACGTGCAACGCAAACCTGAAATCTGCCCCAACTCCAGTTTCGCTGCAGCTATCCTTTGCCCCACGCCCCTCAAACAGGTTCACCCATGCTTTCGGTCCAAGGCGTTTTCAAAAGCTACGCCACTCCGCAAGGTCCGCTGTCGGTGCTGCAAGGTGTCGACCTGACGCTGAAATCCGGCAGCAGCCTGGCGCTGATGGGCGAGTCGGGCAGCGGCAAAAGCACCTTGCTGCACTTGATCGCCGGGCTGGACAAGGTCGATAGCGGCAGCATTCGCAGTGGCGAACATCAGCTTGAACGAATGAGTGAAGGGCAACTGGCGAACTGGCGACGCACCGAAATCGGCCTGGTGTTCCAGCAGTTCAACCTGATCGGCAGTTTGCGCGTGGAAGACAATCTGGCGTTCCAGGCGCGGCTGGCGGGGCGGCATGATGCGCGCTGGCAGGCGCATCTGGTCAAGCGTCTGGGCCTGGGCGATGTGCTGCGGCGGTATCCCGAGCAGTTGTCCGGCGGCCAGCAACAGCGAGTCGCGCTGGGCCGGGCGCTGGCATCGCAACCTAAACTGCTGCTGGCCGACGAACCCACCGGCAGCCTCGATGAAGCCACCAGCGATGAAGTGCTGAAGTTGTTGCTGGAACTGCTCGACGACAGTCCGACGACGTTGTTGATGGTCACCCACAGCCCGAGAGTGGCCGCGCGCCTGGCTGAAAAAGTGGTGCTGCACCGTGGCCGTCTGGCTGGCGCGGACGAGCACTGAGGTGCAGGTCTTTCGCGAGACGTTGCGGGCGCTGCTCAGCCATTGGCGGCAGCACCCGGTGCAATTTTTCAGTGTGCTGACCGGGCTGTGGCTGGCCACCAGCCTGCTGACCGGCGTGCAGGCGCTCAACAGTCAGGCGCGGGAAAGTTATGCGCGGGCCAGTCAGTTGATCGGCGGTGAGCCGCAGGCCAGCCTCAGCGCACCCGGTGGCGGGACTTTTTCTCAGGCATTGTTTATCGAACTGCGCCGCGCCGGTTGGCCGGTGTCGCCGGTGCTGCAAGGGCGGGTGACGCTCAAGGGCCATGAAGACCAGCGCTTGCAACTGATGGGCATCGAGCCGGTGTCGCTGCCGGCCGGTTCGGCGGTGGCCGGGCGGGCATTGGACATCGAGCAGATCGTCCGGTTTTTCAGCCCGCCGGGCAGCACCTGGATTTCGCCGCAGACGTTGCAAGCGTTGGGCATGCGCGAAGGCGAGCAGCCGCTGACGTTGAACGGGGCGACATTGCCGCCGCTGCATGTTCAAACCGACATGTCCCCCGGCGTGTTGCTGGTGGATATCGGCTTCGCCCAGCAGATTCTGGGGCTGCCGGAGCAACTGTCACGTCTGCTGCTGCCCAAGGATTTCACCGCCACCTTGCCGGATCAGTTCAAAAGCCAGCTCCAACTCAAAAGCAGCGGCGAAGAAAACAACCTCTCGCGCCTCACCGAAAGTTTTCACCTGAACCTCGATGCCTTGGGTTTTCTGTCTTTCGTGGTCGGCCTGTTCATCGTTCACGCGGCCATCGGGCTGGCGCTGGAACAACGCCGAGGGCTGCTGCGAACCCTGCGCGCCTGTGGTGTCAGCGCACGGATGTTGATCGCTTGCCTCGCCGTTGAACTGGGCGGCCTGGCACTGATCGGCGGCCTCGCCGGCGTTGCCAGCGGCTACTTGCTGGCCAGCGTGCTGCTGCCGGATGTCGCCGCCAGTTTGCGCGGTTTGTACGGTGCCGAAGTGGCGGGGCAGTTGAGCCTCAGTCCATGGTGGTGGCTCAGTGGCGTCGGCCTGAGTCTGTTCGGCGCGTTGTTGGCCGGTGCCAACAGTTTGTTGCGGGCGGCGCGTCTGCCGTTGCTGGCCCTGGCCGATCCGCAAGCCTGGCATCAGGCTCACGCACGCTGGTTGCGGCGCCAGGCTTGGGTCGCGGCGATTGCCGGTGTGATCGCGTTGCTGGCGCTGATTCGGGGCGACAGCCTCGCCAGTGGATTTGTGCTGATGGCGGCGTTGTTGATCGGTGCCGCACTGGCGCTGCCGGTGGTGCTCAACAGCGTGCTGAACCTGACGCTGCATCGCAGCCGTTCGGTGCTCGGCCAATGGTTTCTCGCCGATTGCCGCCAGCAACTGCCGGCCCTGAGCCTGGCGCTGATGGCGCTGCTGTTGGCATTGGCGGCGAACATCGGCGCCGGCAGCATGACCGCCGGTTTCCGCCAGACCTTCAGCAACTGGCTCGAACAACGCCTGACTGCCGAGCTGTACGTGAACCCGCAAAATCCGGCCCAGGCCCGAGAACTGCAGAGCTGGCTCAAACAGCAACCCTCACTCAGCGCGGTGCTGCCCAACTGGCAGGTGTCGATCCAGTTGCAAGGCTGGCCGGCGGACGTGTTCGGCGTGATCGATCACCCGACCTATCGCCAGCACTGGCCGCTGTTGGAGGCCTTGGGTGACAACCCGTGGGACCGACTGGCCAAGGACGACGCCTTGATGCTCAGCGAACAACTGGCGCGGCGGTTGAAAGTGCATCTGGGTGACCACCTGACGATTCCCACACCGGCGGGACCCTGGTCGCCGCGAATCGTCGGGATCTACGCCGACTACGGCAACCCCAAGGGTCACCTCCTGGTCAACGTCAACCACCTGCTGCGCGGCTGGCCGCAACTGACGCCGAACCGTTTCAACCTGCGCATCGACCCGCCGTTGATTGCGCCGTTCCTGCAAACCCTGCAAGCGCGCTTCGCCCTCGATGACAGTCGCATCGTCGATCAGGCCCGGCTCAAGGGCTGGTCCACGCAAGTGTTCGAGCGCACCTTCGCCGCCACTGCCGCGCTGAACAGCCTGACCCTCGCAGTCGCGGGCGTGGCGCTGTTCATCAGCCTGCTGACCCAGAGCCAGAGCCGCCTCGGACAACTCGCGCCCCTGTGGGCGCTGGGCGTGACGCGTCGGCAATTGATGCTGCTCAACCTCGGGCAAACCTGGCTGCTGGCGGTGCTGACACTGATGTTGGCGTTGCCGTTGGGCATCGCGCTGGCGTGGTGCCTGGACACGGTGATCAACGTTCAGGCGTTCGGCTGGCGCCTGCCGTTGCGGGTCTTTCCGTTGCAGCTGTTGCAGTTGATGGGGCTGGCGCTGCTCGCGACTTTGCTGGCGTCAGCGTGGCCGCTGTACGCGCTGTATCGCTCGCAACCGGCGGACCTGCTGAGGACGTTTGCTCATGAGGATTAAGCTCGGCGCATTGTTGCTGGCACTTTTTTTGAGCGGCTGCGATGACACGGCGCCGGTTGAAAAAGGCTTCGCCGGGCTCGGGGGTGAAGCAGCCGCGTTCACACCGGTAGTGCCCGGCCGGGAGTTCAGCTTCCCGGCGGATCACGGTCCTCACGATGGCTTTCGGATCGAGTGGTGGTACGTCACGGCTAACCTCAAGGACGATCAGGGCCGCGAGTTCGGTGTGCAATGGACGCTGTTTCGCAGTGCGTTGAAAGCCGCGCCCGAGGTGGCGGGTTGGGGCAATCAGGTGATCTGGTTGGGGCATGCTGCGGTGACCTCTGCCACGGTGCATCATGCTGCGGAGCGCTATTCCCGGGGCGGCGTTGGTCAGGCGGGTGTGAGTCTTGACCCGTTCAATGCGTGGATCGACGACTGGCGGTTCAGCAGCCAGGGCGCCGATCCTCTGGCGGAGCTTCAACTCAGTGCCCGCGACAAGGCGTTCGGCTACCAGCTGCGGCTGACGTCCACGCGTCCTCTGGTGCTCCAAGGCGACAAGGGTTTCAGTCAGAAATCCGAACAGGGCCAGGCGTCGTATTACTACAGCCAGCCGTTTTTCCAGGCCAGCGGCACGTTGGATATCGACGGCAAGGCCTATCAGGTCAGCGGTCCAGCCTGGCTTGACCGCGAGTGGAGCAGCCAGCCACTGACCGCCAATCAGACAGGTTGGGACTGGTTTTCCCTGCACCTGGACAGCGGCGAACAGGTCATGCTGTACCGCATGCGGCAGAAAAACGGCGAGCCGTATCTCACCGGCACCTGGATCGACGCGCAGGGCCAGACTCAGTTACTGCACGCCGCCGACATCACCCTCACACCACAAGACACCGCGACAGTCGCCGGTCGTTCGATGCCGGTGCGCTGGTCGATCAAAATCCCCGCCAAGCACCTCGACATCACCCTCGATGCCCTCAATCGCAATGCCTGGATGAGTTTGCGCATTCCATACTGGGAAGGCCCCGTTCGCCTGAGCGGCAGTCATGCGGGGCAGGGCTATCTGGAAATGACCGGGTATTGAGCCGCAGCTCTCGACAGCGCGTGCCTCGAAATACTCCGACGTACCGCGTCCACCCGCGCAAGAGACGGCGGACAATCGCTGAACAGCGTCTATGCTCAGTGGCACAGACGGCGCCGAACCTCGATTCAGAGCCATCTGCAGCCATCCACCACAGGGAATGTCCCGCTTATGAAACTTCATGCTCTGACTAAAGCCATCACCCTCGCCACCGTGCTGTCCACTGTCAGCTTTAGCGCCGTGGCGGCGGACATTCCATTGTCTGCCGTCGTTGAAGCCGATCAAGTCACGACCAAAGTCCTGGCCGTAGACGCCGCTAACCACCAAGTCGTCCTTGAAGGTGCTGAAGGCCGTGAGGTGAATGTACAACTGAGCGACAAGGCCAAGAATCTGGGTAACCTGAAGGTCGGTGATAAGGTCACTGTCGAAGTGATCCGCTCGGTCGCCGCTTACCTCGACACTGATGTCGACAAAGGCCTGCCGGGCTCTACCGAACGCACCGGAGAAATCCGCGCCACCAAAGACGACCCCAACCCAGGGGGTGAAGCCTTCCGTCAGGTGCAGGTACAACTGCAAATCACCAAAATTGATTTGGCGAAAAATCAGGTGACCTTCAAGGGACCCCGCGGACACTCGAAAACCATCAACGTTGAAAAGCCTGAAGTTCAGAAAAAACTGAAAGACTTGAAAGTAGGGCAGAGCGTCGTCGTGACGTATACCGATGTATTGAAAGTGACCACTCAACACTAAAGTTGAGTCTTGGCTCTACAGCTTGATCATTCCTGTACAGTTTCTTGTATAGGAATGATCAAATTTAATGGTCTAACTGGTGGGTTTAAAAGTTGTCGGCGTGATATTGCAATCGACATTTTGTTAAACATTGTGTACACAAATTTCATGTTTATGCACACGGACATATCCGCCAACTTCTATTAAAATCCCTCCCGTTCGCCCAGTGTCAGGGCTCTTTACCAGTGCATGGATTGCCGAGGCCATTACACTGGGCGAACACCTTCTTCAAGTGCAATATGCACTGCATAAATCCGATAGGATGCCTAGCATTTCTTGTAAAGGATAAAAACGGCAGGCGCCGTTCTGACACGGATGAAACCTCTCTCCCTTTATCACCCGGCCCTCTACTGGCTGCGCGTGTGGCAAAAAAGACTGTTCCGCCAACTGGCGTGGCGCTTCTCCCGCAAACGTTACGCTCGCCCGAGAGACACCTTTGAGCGCTTGCCGTACCGATACCTCAAACACACCTCCAAACTGATCCGCAAACTCGGCGACTCCGATGTACAGCTGCAACACAACAAAGTCGTGAACCTGAAATTGGCCGTGGCTTCAATAGACGGCGTGGTCATTGGCCCCGGTGAATACTTTTCCTTCTGCCGTCTGGTCGGCCGACCGACCCGAAAACGCGGTTACGTCGAAGGCATGGAACTGTCCTTCGGTGAAGCACGCAGCGGCGTCGGTGGCGGGATTTGCCAACTAAGCAACCTGATCCACTGGATGGCGATTCACTCCCCGCTGCTGGTGGTCGAACGATCGAATCACAGCTTCGACCCATTTCCTGACGAGGGGCGCGTGCTGCCATTCGGTTCCGGGGCGGCGATCTTTTACAACTACATCGACCTGGTGTTGCACAACCCGACGGATCGGCACTTTCAGTTGAAGTTGAAAGTGGCTGAGCAGCAGTTGGAGGGGGAGTTGTTGTGTGACCAGGTCTGGGCGTTTCGGTATCACGTTTATCAACGGGAACACCGGTTTGTGCGTGAAGGCGGGCGGGTGTTTCGGGAGAATGAAATCTGGCGGGATGTGAGGAGCAAGGGCCAGGAGAGTCAAGTGTTGGAGAGTGTGCGGCTTTATAAGAATCGGGTGGTGGTCAAGTATGAGGTTGAAGAGAGTTTATTGGCTGAGCGTGCATAAAAAACGGGCGATCGTTTGATCGCCCGTTTTTCTTAACTTGTTTTTTGCATCGGGTGCTTACTGGCGTCGAAATACTCCATGAAGCTCTGACCCTGAGCAAAGGCTTTTTCAATCCTGGCGCTTTGTGCAACCAACTCGGCACTTGGCGTTGCCCATTGCTCCGGGGGCAGTGGTTTCGACCATTCTGCAATCGAGTCCGGCAGCGCTTTCATACTGTAGCCATGGTCCCACTCTGCAACCCAGTAAGGGAAACGCCACCAGGTGATGACATGGGACAAGTACCACCAGCCAACGCCAAGCGCCGAGCGCTCGTTGTGTTGGTATTCCTCATGCATGTCTTGTCGTTCTTTATCGAAGGTATGGCGGCCTTCGTAAGGCGCCTTGCCGGGGCAGTACTGCGGTCCTTTTTCCATGTAAACGCGGATCACTTCCCACTCGCCCAAGCCATGGATGGGTGTTGCTACGCCTTGGTTTACGAAGTGGACTGTGTCGGACTTGGGATCGTCGAAGGCCATGCCAAAGGTGTAAGTGCTGATGAAGCCTTCGCCGGTTGAACCGGTACTGACTGAGAGCCAGGCGACCAGTTCTTCCCATGGCTGGATGACAGGTTCGTCGGAGTTGTTGGGGAAGAAACAGACTTCGCGGCGTTGGCGATTGAAGCGGATGGGGCGGGTTTTGGATTTATTGAGGGTGGTACTGATCACTGCATACAGTCCTAAAACCGCTGCGCCTGCCGCTCCCCAAGCGCCGATGGCAGCACCCATGGGGAAAAACTCTTTGAAAATGTATATAAATGTTCGGTCGTAGGGATCACCGATACTCATCAAGCCTGCGATAAAAGGTCCTACTATCAAACTTACAATCAACAAGAGCATTACACTTGCGATCATCACTCTGGCCTGGAAAGCCTTATTGAAGTTGCTACTACCGACATCGAGATAAGTATCGTTGACCTCAAGAAAGCTTCCACCCAAGTCCATTGGTGTCTGCCCGGTAGGAATGGGTAGTGGTGAAAAGAACAATGCCTCGCCAGTGGCAAAACGTCGGGTCTCACCAGCGACAGGGCGCTGATTGCTCAAGTCCCGCCAATCACCGGGTTGTTTGATATCTACGCTCATAATGCCGAACTATCCGCTGATTCTTTTGCCTCGGTTTTGCTGAGGTTGGCCTTGAAGTACGTCATGAAGTCCTGTCCTTGAGAAAAGGCCTTTTCGATCTTTGCGCTTTGCTCGTTCAAAGCTGAACTCGGTTTCGCCCATTGCTCAGACGGTAAGGGTTTGGACCACTCAGCAATGGATTCAG
>NZ_AKJI01000129.1:0-12926 GCF_000282415.1 Pseudomonas sp. GM60 | reverse complement strand
CACCGAACGAAAGGGGCAAGAGCCCTTTGGTTACTTTGGGGCTTTTCCAAAGTGACTCGCTGTAAGAGCGAAACCAATAGCCGCCGTTACCGAAGAAACGGATATATCCCCAACTACTTCGAAGCCTCAACCACACCACTCTGACGGTGCTTGAGGTTCTTCTCCGACTTGTACTGCAAGGCCTCAGACGGAACATTGGCGCCCTTGCCGGTCTCGACCCAGTTGCGAATACGACTGGCATCGGCGAAGTGCGTGTACTTGCCGTACGCATCGAGAATCACCAGCGCCACCGGACGATTACCCATGCTGGTCACCAGCACCAGGCAGTGACCCGCTTCGTTGGTGAAACCGGTTTTGGTCAACTTGATGTCCCAGTTCGGCTTGCCGACCAGATGGTCGGTGTTGCGAAAACCCAGGCTGTAATTGGGTTTGCGAAACGAGACGGTTTTTTCCTTGGTGGTGCTCAACTCGGTCAATAACGGGTACTTGTGCGCCGCGATCAGCAATTTGCTCAGGTCGCGTGCGGTAGAAACGTTACGAGGGGAGAGGCCGGTCGGTTCGACGAAGTGGGTGCTGGTCATGCCCAGCGCCTTGGCCTTGGCGTTCATCGCGGCAATGAATGCGACATAGCCGCCCGGATAGTGGTGGGCCAGGCTCGCGGCTGCGCGGTTTTCCGAGGACATCAGCGCGATCAGCAGCATTTCCCTGCGCGGCAATTCGCTTTTGAGTTTCACCCGGGAAAACACGCCTTTCATTTCTGGCGTATCGCTGATGTTGATATTGATGTACTCGTCCATGTTCTGCCTGGCTTCAACCACGACAAGACCGGTCATCAATTTGCTGACGGAGGCGATAGGAACAACCACATCGGGGTTGCTGGCATAGATGACTTTGTTGGTCTGCATATCCAGCAGCAAAGAGCTGCCGGAAGCCAGCTTGAGTTGTTTCGTATCTCGAGGTGCCGCGGTGGTTTCAGCAGCATTGACCGTTGGCGTGATGAACGTCCCTGTAAATACAAAAAATAGGCTCAGGATGGAAAGACGGATTTTCACGCTGGCAGACTCATAAGGTGTGGATTAGCCGTTTTGTAACGGGCTGTTGCTTTAAAAACGACGCATTTTAGGAGTATGGCTGAAGAACTGTCGATGGTTGTTCAATCAACAAGTCAAAGTCCTTGAAAAGCCCTACAAAACAGCAGGTTTCCGGCGAGTGGTCGTGTCATTCCCCGGGCAAAAAGAACCCCGCCATTGGCGGGGTTCTTTTGTTCGTTGCCTGGATCGAGGCGTGAACTCAGCTGTGCAGCGTTTCCGCTGCATACAGCGTGTTTTCCAGCAGGCAGGCGCGGGTCATCGGGCCGACGCCGCCCGGTACTGGAGTGATCCAGCCAGCGCGGGGCAGGGCGGTTTCGTAGATCACGTCGCCGACCAGTTTGCCGTCTTCCTGACGGTTGATACCGACGTCGATCACGATCGCGCCTTCCTTGATCCATTCACCCTTGACCAGGCCCGGCTTGCCGGCGGCGACCACCACCAGATCGGCGCGACCGACGTGGCCTGCCAGATCCTTGGTGAAGCGGTGGGTCACGGTCACGGTGCAACCGGCCAGCAGCAATTCCATCGCCATCGGTCGCCCGACAATGTTGGAGGCGCCGACGACCACTGCGTCCATCCCGTAAAGATCGGCCCCGGTGCTTTCCAGCAGGGTCATGATCCCTTTGGGCGTGCAAGGGCGCAGCAGCGGAATGCGCTGGGCCAGACGACCGACGTTATAAGGATGGAAGCCGTCGACGTCTTTGTCCGGACGAATGCGTTCCAGCAATTTGGACGCGTCCAGGTGTTCAGGCAACGGAAGCTGAAGCAGAACGCCGTCGATTGCCGGGTCGTCGTTAAGGCGATCGATCAGGGCGGTCAGCGCTTCTTGAGTGGTTTCGGAAGGCAGGTCGTAGGCTTGGGAAATGAAGCCGACCTCTTCACAGTCTTTACGCTTGTGCGAGACATAAACCTGAGAGGCAGGATCGCTGCCGACCAGGATCACCGCGAGACCGGGAGTGCGCAGGCCTTGCTGGCGACGCTCGGTGACGCGTTTGGCGATCTGCTGGCGCAGGCTGGCGGCGATCGATTTGCCGTCGATTAGTTGTGCAGTCATTGCGCGTGATTAACCATCGAGAGGGGAAAAAAAGAGAACGCATTCTCGCATGTCATGAGGTGAGGGCAAAGGCGCTTGGTCTGCAAATTCCTCTAACCCCTTTAATTAAATGAATTTTTTTTAAAAAGGATTTGACGCCCTACGGGGGGCTCTATACTATTCGTCGCACTTGTCGGGCACAGCCTAGCACTGGTTAAGAAGGTCGAGTGGAATTACGATTCTGCAAGGCTGGAAAGCACTTAGTTTGTAGTCCTTCAAGGGTACAGATTAACAAGGCGCCCGTAGCTCAGCTGGATAGAGCATCCGCCTTCTAAGCGGATGGTCGCAGGTTCGAGTCCTGCCGGGTGCGCCATTAGGCAGCTTTGGCACAAGTAACGCGATATGGTGGGCGTAGCTCAGTTGGTAGAGCACGGGATTGTGACTCCCGTTGTCGTGGGTTCGATCCCCATCGTCCACCCCATATTTCGAAAGGCGCCAGATTAACAGTCTGGCGCCTTTGCTTTAACGGCTACATGCGGATGTGGTGGAATTGGTAGACACACTGGATTTAGGTTCCAGCGCCGCGAGGCGTAAGAGTTCGAGTCTCTTCATCCGCACCAAATAAAGCTTCATTCAGGCCACTGGCTTGGCTGGAGCTCAACGAAGAAGTTGTTTGGCTTCTTTGTTACGCAATATGGTGGGCGTAGCTCAGTTGGTAGAGCACGGGATTGTGACTCCCGTTGTCGTGGGTTCGATCCCCATCGTCCACCCCATATTCCGAAAGGCGCCAGATTTAACAGTCTGGCGCCTTTTTTGTTTTAGTGGTTCGAGTGTTTCGCGACTGCAGGTTCTGGGTCGCAGGCGCAGGGCGTTTCGTCGTATTTTTGTTTCTCGATGATGCCGTGCTGCTCGTCGGTCTTGCTCGCGAGATCGGCTGTCAGGGGATGCCTGGCAATCGCTTCTATATATAGAAGGGTTGGCGCAGAGCCCTGGCATGATTGGCTGTATTTGCCACCGGGGCGAGATGCATTCATGCATTCGCACCTATAAATTGCCTGCTGCGTTGTTACCCGTTTTCAGTAGGGTGACTTCTTGAGTTTGACCTACTAGAATGCATGCCCTTGATTCTGGGGTCGGAAACGGCCGGCCAACGTCTGTGCAACGAGGAATATCCATGCAAGTTTCTGTTGAAAATACTTCTGCTCTTGAGCGCCGCATGAGCATCACCGTGCCGGCTGAGCGCATCGAGACTCAGGTCAACAAGCGTCTGCAGCAGACCGCCCAAAAGGCCAAGATCGCTGGTTTCCGTCCAGGCAAAGTGCCGATGAGCGAAATCAAGCGCCGTTTTGGTGCTGATGCACGTCAGGAAGCTGTCGGCGACGTCATCCAGTCCTCTTTCTACGAAGCCGTAGTTGAGCAAAAGCTGAACCCGGCTGGCGCTCCTTCGATCGAGCCGAAATCCCTGGAAGCTGGCAAAGACCTGGAATACGTCGCGATTTTCGAAGTGTTCCCAGAGTTCACCGTTGCCGGTTTCGAAGGCATCACCGTTGAGCGCCTGAGCGCTGACGTGGCTGACGCCGATCTGGACAAAATGCTGGACGTGCTGCGCAAGCAGAACACCCGTTTCGAAGTGGCCGATCGCGCCGCTCAGAGCGACGACCAGCTGAACATCGATTTCGTCGGCAAGGTTGACGGTGAAGTGTTCGCTGGCGGTTCCGCCAAAGGCACTCAGCTGGTTCTGGGTTCCGGCCGCATGATCCCGGGTTTCGAAGACGGTCTGGTTGGCGCTAAAGCCGGCGAAGAGCGCGTTCTGAACCTGACCTTCCCAGCTGACTATCAGAACCTGGACCTGGCGGGCAAAACCGCTGAGTTCACCGTGACTGTGAACACTGTTTCCGAGCCAAAACTGCCTGAGCTGAACGAAGAATTCTTCGCTCAATTCGGCATCAAGGAAACCGGTCTGGAAGGCTTCCGCGCCGAAGTTCGCAAGAACATGGAGCGTGAGCTGCGTCAGGCAATCAAATCCAAGGTCAAGAATCAGGTAATGGACGGTCTGCTGGCCACCAACCCGATCGAAGTGCCAAAGGCTCTGCTGTCCAACGAAGTTGACCGTCTGCGCGTGCAGGCTGTTCAGCAGTTCGGCGGCAACATCAAGCCTGATCAACTGCCGGCCGAGCTGTTCGAAGAGCAAGCCAAGCGTCGCGTTGTTCTGGGTCTGATCGTGGCTGAAGTGGTCAAGCAATTCGACCTCAAGCCTGACGAAGCCCGCGTTCGCGAAATGATCCAGGAAATGGCTTCGGCCTACCAAGAGCCTGAGCAGGTTGTGTCCTGGTACTACAAGAACGAGCAGCAACTGAACGAAGTCCGTTCGGTTGTGCTGGAAGAGCAAGTTGTGGATACTGTTCTGCAGAAAGCTAGCGTGACCGACAAATCGGTCTCTTACGAAGAAGCGGTCAAGCCGGTAGAAGCTCCACAAGCCGACTGATCTTTTCTGCGGTAAGAAGCACACACCATAAGCCAGCCTTCGTGCTGGCTTATGCGTATTCAAGACATAACTATTTGGGAGTGACTGCAGAGCATGTTCCGTAATTCGTATATTCAGCAGAACTCTGATATCCAGGCCGCAGGCGGCCTGGTCCCGATGGTTGTCGAGCAGTCTGCTCGTGGCGAGCGCGCCTACGACATTTACTCGCGTCTTCTCAAGGAGCGGGTGATCTTTCTGGTGGGTCCGGTAGAGGACTACATGGCCAACCTGATTTGTGCGCAGCTGCTGTTCCTTGAAGCGGAAAACCCGGACAAGGACATCCATCTCTATATCAACTCCCCGGGCGGTTCGGTGACGGCGGGCATGTCGATCTACGACACCATGCAGTTCATCAAGCCTAACGTGTCGACCACCTGTATCGGTCAGGCCTGCAGCATGGGCGCATTCCTGCTGACCGCCGGTGCTCCTGGCAAGCGTTACTGCCTGCCGAACTCACGCGTGATGATTCACCAGCCACTGGGCGGTTTCCAGGGGCAGGCTTCGGATATCGAAATCCATGCCAAGGAAATCCTCTTCATTCGTGAGCGTCTCAACACGCTGATGGCCAAGCATAGCGGGCGCACGCTTGAAGAGATCGAGCGCGATACCAACCGCGACAATTTCATGAGTGCAGAAGCCGCGCGTGAATACGGGTTGATCGATGAAGTGATCACCCAGCGCCCCGCTTAATATAAGCAGCTCAAAATAAGGCGGGTCGGCTGGTCCGATCACCAGCGGGCTTGAAAAAGCCCGCAATAGCCTTCATCTTGTGTTGCAAGCCTATCGGATTTGGATCGAACGAATGACTGACACCCGCAACGGCGAGGACAACGGCAAGCTGCTCTATTGCTCCTTCTGTGGCAAAAGCCAGCATGAAGTGCGCAAATTGATTGCCGGCCCCTCGGTCTTTATCTGCGACGAGTGCGTCGACCTGTGCAATGACATCATCCGAGAGGAGGTGCAGGAAGCCCAGGCGGAAAGCAGCGCGCATAAATTGCCTTCGCCTAAAGAAATCAGCGGCATCCTTGATCAGTACGTGATTGGTCAGGAGCGTGCAAAAAAGGTTCTGGCTGTAGCGGTGTACAACCACTACAAGCGCCTGAACCAGCGTGACAAAAAGAATGACGACGTCGAACTCGGCAAGAGCAACATCTTGCTGATCGGCCCGACAGGCTCGGGTAAAACCCTGCTTGCCGAAACACTGGCCCGCTTGTTGAACGTTCCGTTCACCATCGCCGACGCAACCACCCTCACCGAGGCGGGTTATGTGGGTGAAGATGTCGAGAACATCATTCAGAAGCTGTTGCAGAAGTGCGATTACGACGTAGAAAAAGCCCAGATGGGCATTGTCTACATCGATGAGATCGACAAGATCTCGCGCAAGTCTGACAACCCGTCGATCACCCGGGACGTTTCCGGTGAAGGCGTGCAGCAGGCCCTGCTCAAGCTGATCGAAGGTACGGTCGCTTCCGTTCCGCCTCAAGGTGGTCGCAAGCATCCGCAGCAGGAATTCCTTCAGGTTGACACCCGTAACATCCTGTTCATCTGCGGCGGCGCATTCTCTGGTCTGGAAAAGGTTATTCAAAACCGTTCCACCAAGGGCGGCATCGGTTTCAACGCAGAAGTGCGCAGCAAGGAAGAAGGCAAGAAAGTCGGTGAATCCCTGCGTGAAGTCGAGCCTGACGATCTGGTCAAGTTCGGTCTGATCCCGGAATTCGTCGGTCGTCTGCCGGTTCTTGCAACGCTGGACGAGCTTGATGAAGCTGCATTGATGCAGATCCTCACCGAGCCGAAAAATGCTCTGACCAAACAGTATGCCAAGCTGTTCGAGATGGAAGGCGTGGACCTGGAATTCCGGGCCGACGCACTCAAATCGGTCGCCAAACGTGCCTTGGAACGCAAGACCGGTGCCCGTGGACTGCGCTCGATTCTCGAAGGTGTATTGCTCGACACTATGTATGAAATCCCCTCGCAGTCCGAGGTGAGTAAAGTAGTGATCGATGAAAGCGTTATAGAAGGCAAGTCCAAGCCACTGTATATCTACGAAAACAGTGAGCCGGCTGCCAAGGCCGCGCCAGACGCTTAAGCGTCACGCAGCTGGAATAAAGAAGGGGCCTTCGGGCCCCTTTTCTTTTAAACCATTTTTAACGTCCTCTTTGCGCTTGTTTTTTTTCAAGGCAGCCCCCATCTTGGTTTCAAGCTTACTTCCATCTGTTTACGGCCTTATGGCCGCCGTAGAGGCGAAATCATGAAGACAACCATCGAATTGCCTCTCCTGCCATTGCGTGATGTCGTGGTTTATCCGCACATGGTTATCCCGCTGTTCGTGGGGCGCGAGAAATCCATCGAAGCCCTTGAGGCAGCGATGACGGGCGACAAGCAGATCCTTCTGCTGGCCCAGAGAAACCCTGCTGACGACGATCCCGGTGAAGAAGCTCTTTATCGCGTAGGTACGATCGCTACCGTTCTGCAGTTGCTCAAGCTGCCTGACGGCACGGTCAAGGTTCTGGTCGAAGGTGAGCAGCGCGGCGCCGTGGAGCGCTTCAGCGAAGTGGATGGCCACTGCCGTGCCGAAGTCTCCTTGATCGATGAAGTCGATGCACCTGAGCGCGAGTCGGAAGTGTTTGTCCGCAGCCTGCTGGCTCAGTTCGAACAATATGTGCAGCTGGGCAAGAAAGTCCCCGCTGAAGTCCTGTCGTCGCTCAATAGCATCGACGAGCCAGGCCGCCTGGTCGATACCATGGCCGCGCACATGGCCCTGAAGATCGAGCAGAAGCAGGAAATTCTCGAAATCATCGATTTGTCGGCCCGGGTCGAGCACGTCTTGGCGTTGCTGGATGCCGAAATCGACCTGCTGCAAGTCGAAAAACGCATTCGCGGTCGCGTCAAAAAACAAATGGAGCGCAGCCAGCGCGAGTACTACCTGAATGAGCAGATGAAGGCCATTCAGAAAGAACTCGGCGACAGCGATGAAGGCCACAACGAAATCGAAGAGCTGAAAAAGCGCATCGATGCCGCCGGCCTGCCGAAAGACGCCTTGGCCAAGGCCCAGGCCGAACTGAACAAGCTGAAACAAATGTCGCCAATGTCCGCGGAAGCGACCGTGGTGCGTTCGTACATCGACTGGCTGGTTCAGGTGCCGTGGAAGGCTCAGAGCAAAGTGCGTCTGGACCTGGCGCGTGCCGAAGACATCCTCGACGCCGACCACTACGGCCTGGAAGAAGTCAAAGAACGCATCCTCGAATACCTCGCCGTGCAGAAGCGCGTGAAGAAGATTCGTGGCCCGGTGTTGTGCCTGGTCGGTCCTCCTGGCGTGGGTAAAACCTCGCTGGCGGAGTCGATTGCTCACGCCACCAACCGTAAATTCGTGCGCATGGCCCTCGGTGGTGTGCGCGATGAAGCGGAAATTCGTGGTCATCGCCGGACTTATATCGGTTCGATGCCAGGAAGATTGATTCAAAAGATGACAAAAGTGGGCGTCCGCAACCCGCTGTTCCTGCTCGATGAAATCGACAAAATGGGCAGCGACATGCGTGGCGATCCAGCGTCGGCGTTGCTGGAAGTGCTCGATCCGGAGCAGAACCACAACTTCAACGATCACTATCTGGAAGTCGATTACGACCTGTCCGATGTGATGTTCCTGTGCACCTCGAACTCGATGAATATTCCGCCGGCGCTGCTCGACCGGATGGAAGTGATTCGTCTGCCGGGTTACACCGAAGACGAGAAGATCAACATCGCCGTCAAATACCTTTCGCCGAAGCAGATCACGGCCAACGGTTTGAAGAAAGGCGAGCTGGAATTCGACGCCGAAGCGATCCGCGACATCATCCGCTACTACACCCGCGAAGCCGGTGTACGTGGGCTGGAGCGCCAGATTGCCAAGGTTTGCCGCAAGGCGGTCAAAGAACATGCACTGGAAAAACGCTTCTCGGTGAAGGTCACTGCCGACATGCTGGAGCACTTCCTGGGCGTGCGTAAATTCCGCTACGGCCTGGCTGAATCGCAGGATCAGATCGGTCAGGTGACCGGTTTGGCATGGACTCAGGTGGGCGGCGAATTGCTGACCATCGAAGCCGCTGTCGTACCGGGCAAAGGCCAGTTGATCAAGACCGGTTCGCTGGGTGACGTGATGGTCGAATCGATCACCGCTGCCTTGACCGTTGTCCGCAGCCGCGCGAAGAGCCTGGGCATTCCCCTGGACTTCCACGAGAAGCGCGACACGCACATCCACATGCCGGAAGGGGCGACCCCGAAGGACGGCCCTAGCGCCGGTGTAGGCATGTGCACGGCCCTGGTGTCGGCGTTGACCGGGATCCCGGTGCGCGCTGACGTGGCCATGACGGGTGAAATCACCTTGCGCGGTCAAGTGCTGGCGATTGGCGGTCTGAAAGAAAAACTGCTTGCTGCCCACCGTGGCGGGATCAAGACGGTGATCATTCCTGAAGAGAACGTACGCGATCTGAAGGAAATTCCTGACAATATCAAGCAAGATCTGCAGATTAAACCGGTTAAATGGATTGACGAGGTCCTGCAAATTGCGCTGCAATACGCGCCGGAGCCCTTGCCCGATGTAGCTCCGGAGATAGTTGCAAAGGATGAAAAACGCGAGTCTGACTCTAAGGAAAGAATTAGCACGCATTAGTACGCATTTGCCTGGAGGGCTTGTTGACAGCTTTTTAGAGCCCTTGTTATAAAGCGGCTCTTAAGTGTCTGTAGGCCATTCAGCACTCGTTTTTGCTTTCACCAAAAAACTTAGAATCATACTCAAATAGATATAAGGGGACTTAGAGTGAACAAGTCGGAACTGATTGATGCTATCGCTGCATCCGCTGATATCCCGAAAGCTGCTGCTGGCCGTGCGCTGGACGCTGTAATCGAATCCGTCACTGGCGCTCTCAAGGCTGGCGACTCTGTTGTTCTGGTTGGTTTCGGTACTTTCTCCGTGACTGATCGTCCAGCTCGCATTGGTCGTAACCCACAGACCGGTAAGACACTGGAAATCGCAGCAGCCAAAAAACCAGGTTTCAAAGCCGGTAAAGCACTGAAAGAAGCTGTCAACTAAGTTCGATTCAGGTTTTTGCCTATCCGGGTCGGGGTCATGCCTGACCTGGCAGCGGAGCGGTAGTCCAGTCGGCAAGTTGCCGGTCCGAGACACCGAGGGTCGCAAGTTCGAACCCTTGGTCCGCTCCGCCAGTTACGAGAAGGCGCATCCTCGGATGCGCCTTTCTTCTATCCGGATTCTACCCACGCTCCACGGTTGCCTAATTTTGAAGTTCAACCGTTTCTGGGGGACGCATGCTGCAGAATATCAGGGACAATTCACAAGGCTGGATTGCCAAGACCATTATCGGGGTCATCGTTGCACTGATGGCTTTGACCGGTTTCGACGCCATTTTTCAGGCCACCACCCATCGTAACGATGCGGCCAAGGTCAACGGCGAAGAAATCAGCCAGAACGAGCTGAGCCAGGCGGTCGATATGCAACGCCGTCAACTCATGCAACAGCTGGGCAAGGATTTCGATGCTTCCTTGCTCGACGAAAAAATGCTGCGCGAATCGGCCCTCAAAGGCTTGATCGACCGCAAGCTGCTGCTGCAAGGCGCAGAAAACTCGAAATTCGCTTTTTCCGAAGCGGCTTTGGACCAAGTGATCCTGCAAACCCCTGAGTTCCAGGTGGACGGCAAGTTCAGCTCCGAGCGTTTCGATCAGGTTATTCGTCAGCTCGGCTACAGCCGCATGCAATTCCGCCAGATGCTGGCTCAGGAAATGCTGATCGGCCAACTGCGCGCTGGCCTGGCAGGCAGCGGTTTCGTTACCGACGCACAGGTGCTGGCCTTCGCCCGTCTGGAAAAACAGACCCGCGATTTCGCTACCCTGAACGTCAAGGCTGACCCGGCGGCTGTGAAGCTGACCGACGATGAGGTCAAGGCCTACTACGACGAACACGCCAAGGAATTCATGACGCCGGATCAGGTGATCATCGATTACCTCGAGTTGAAGAAGTCTTCCTTCTTTGATCAGGTCGCGGTGAAAGACGAGGACCTGCAAGCGGCGTATCAGAAAGAAATCGCCAACCTGTCCGAGCAACGTCGGGCGGCGCACATTCTGATTGAAGTGAACGGCAAGGTGACCGAGGCGCAAGCCAAGGCCAAGATCGAAGAAGTTCAGGCCCGTCTGGCCAAAGGCGAGAAGTTCGAGGCCCTGGCCAAGGAGTTCTCCCAGGATCCAGGTTCGGCGAACAACGGTGGTGACCTCGGTTACGCAGGCCCTGGCGTCTACGATCCAGCGTTCGAAACCGCGCTGTATGCGTTGGCCAAGGACCAGGTTTCGGCCCCGGTTCGTACTGATTTCGGTTTCCACCTGATCAAGCTGTTGGGTGTCGAGGCACCGGAAGTTCCGACCCTCGCCAGCCTGAAAGACAAGCTGACCAAAGAGCTGAAAACCCAGCAGGTCGAGCAGCGTTTCGTCGAGGCGACCAAGCAACTGGAAGACTCGTCGTTCGAATCTTCCGATCTGGTCCAGCCGGCACAGGACCTGAAACTGACCGTTCACACCTCCAAGCCGTTCGGCCGGGAAGGTGGCGACGGCGTTGCAGCCAACCGTGCGGTGATCGCTGCCGCGTTCAGTCCTGAAGTGCTGGATGAGGGTGCCAACAGCACCGCCATCGAGCTCGATCCGGAAACCGTGATCGTGTTGCGCGCCAAGGAACACCTGAAGCCTGCGCAACTGCCGCTGGAAAGCGTATCTGCCGCCATCCGTGGGCAATTGGCCAAGGAGCACGCCAGTGCTGCCGCCAAGACCAAGGCTGATGAGCTGATTGCCGGCCTGCGCGAGGGCAAGACGCCGCTGGACAAGGCGATTGACGGTCAGAGCTGGAAAGTCACCGCTGCGGCGAATCGCGCTCAGGAAGGGATTGACCCGACTGTGCTGCAAGCGTTGTTCCGCATGCCGAAGCCGGTTGCCAAAGACAAGCCGACCTTCAGCAGCGTGACCCTGGCCGATGGTAGCCTGGTGATCGTGCGTCTGAACGGCGTCAACGAAGCCGCTGCGCCGACCGACGAAGAGAAGGCTCAATACCGTCGCTTCCTCGCCTCGCGCATTGGCCAGCAAGACTTTGCGGCCTACCGCAAGCAGCTGGAAGCCGAAGCGGACATCAAGCGTTTCTGATGCCTGACTGAGTTTCCCGCGACACAAAGACCCCGGCCAAACCGCCGGGGTTTTTTGTGGGCGCAGAAAAAGCGGGCAGGGGCTGTCCGTCGGCTGAGGTTTTTCCGGGCGACTTTTTCCTGTAAATGGCAGTCATTACACTTGTAACTGTTTCAAGACACTAATCGATGCGACGCTAAGCATCGATCTGTTGCACAATACGCCCCGGACTGTTTTTCTCAGGATGCTCAATGTTTAAATCATTTCCCGTGCGGGTTGTCGGGCTGGCGTTAGTGCTGGCCGTCGCGGCCGGTTGCTCTTCGAAAAAAGCCCCGATCTATGAGCATGAGAACTTCGACGACTCCGGAACCTTTTCCCGCAATTACCCGGTTACCGATGCGCAATCCTGCGAAGCCGCCCGTCGCGCGTTGCTCAGCCAGGGTTACATCATCACCAGCAACGACCCGAAGCTGATCAGTGGTCACAAGAGCTTCCAACAGACCGGTGAGACCCACATGGAGATCAGCTTCAGTGTGGTCTGTGCCGATGATGGCAGCGAAGGCCATCACGCGACCATGTTCGCCAACGCCTTGCAGGATCGCTACGCGCTGAAGAAGACCAACAACTCCGCGAGCCTCGGTGTCGGTGTGTTGGGTTCGGTATCGATGCCGATCGGCTCGTCCGACGACTCGATGGTCAAGGTCGCCAGCGAAACCGTCTCGTCGGCGAAGTTCTACGAGCGTTTCTTCGCCCTGGTCGAATTGTTCCTGCCGCCGGAAGCGAAAAAAGCCGCGCACATCGTCGAAAAGCCGAAAACCGATCTGGGCGTGCCTGAAGCCAAGGCCGCACCGGCGCCTGAGCCGGCCTCTGCCGCTCAATCAGCTCCAGCTCCTGCTCCTGCTCCGGCAGCCGAGCCTGCGCCGGCACCTGCTGCGGAACCGGTTGCACCGCCACCTGAGCCCGCACCGGTTGCACCGGTCGAGAACGCTGAATCGGCGGCACCGTCGACGGAAAACGTCACGCCACCGGCGCAGTCGAATTTGCCTCCTCCGAGCGAGCCGATTCCTGCCATGCCTGTGACCAGCCAATAATCGGTGACTGACGTTCCGGGATCGGCTCCCCCCCTGTC
>NZ_AKJI01000128.1:0-10425 GCF_000282415.1 Pseudomonas sp. GM60 | reverse complement strand
TCCAAGTGACTCGCCGTAAGGGCGAAACCGCCAGCCGCCATAACAAAACTAACGGATACCCCCCAAACACCAGGCAACTTTAAAAAATCGCCAACGCCCGCAACCGCTCGGCATCCAGAATCTCAATCTCACCGTACTTCAAATTCAAAATCCCCTGCCCCTGCAATTCCTTGAGCAGCTGATTGGTGGTCTGGCGCGACAGCGACAGCATGGAAGCCAGCTGTTCCTGCGGCAGTTGCAGCACGCGCCGCGGCGGGGCGATTTCGCCGTAACCGTCGGCGATCATCAGCAAGCGATGCGCCAACCGTGCAGGCGCCGGCATCAGGCTCAACTGTTCGAGGTTGATGAAGGTCAGGCGCAGTTTCTGGCTCATCAGCAACGCCAGTTGCCGCCAGTACACCGGTTGCTCATCCAGCAAGGCCAGCAGCGCGGCTTGCGGGATGTGCAGCAGGATGCACTGGCCGACGCCGAACGCATCGTGGGTACGCGGCTGGCCGTCGAACAGGCAGATTTCGCCAAACCAATGCGGTGACTCCACGAGGCTCAACAACGCTTCCTTGCCCTGCTCGCTGACAGCGCCGATTCGAACGGAACCTTCGAGCACCGCGTACAAGCCGCACGGCGGATCGCCGCGCTTGAACAGCCGCTGCCCCGACGCCAGGCGCCGCACCTTGGCGCTGGCCAACAGACTATTCTGTAGAGGAACAGGTAGATGACTGAACCACTGCCCCGTTTCCAGGCGCGAACGCCAAACCTGCATGTCCATGAAAACTCCTGGAGATTGTCGCCTGGCTGACAGAGCGAGCGGTGAACCCGGGGCATGATCAATCACCCTACAGGAGGAATAACAATGAAAAGCCTCGTTGACCATCTCAGTCAATACGCCGCCTACCACCGTGATCCGCGCAATATTGCCAGCCACTTTATCGGTATTCCGCTGATTGTGGTCGCTGTCGCGGTGTTGCTGTCACGGCCGCAATGGGCCGCAGGCTGGCTTTCGCCGGCGGTGCTGGTCTCGCTGGCATCGGCGTGGTTCTACCTGCGCCTGGAACTGCGTTTAGGCGTGCTGATGACGGTGCTGCTCGGTCTGTGCGTTTGGGCGGGTCATCTGCTGGCACAGCAAAGCACGCTGGTGTGGCTGGCGAGCGGCGTCGGGATGTTTGTGATCGGCTGGGCGATTCAGTTTGTCGGGCATCATTACGAAGGACGCAAACCGGCGTTTGTCGATGATGTGACGGGGTTGATTGTCGGGCCGTTGTTTGTGGTGGTTGAGCTGGCGTTTTTGCTGGGGATGCGACGGGATTTGAAAGAGCAGATCGAGGCGCGGGTAGGGGGTGTTCGGATCAATCCGAAGCGCGCTGCTGCGTAGGACGCCTTCGCGGGCAAGTCGGATCGCCGCACCGCTCGCTCCTACAGGGGGTTTGTGTACACCGCAATACTGTAGGAGCCGGCTTGCCGGCGATAGCGGTGTGTCAGACACACCGCTATCGCCGGCAAGCCAGCTCCTACAAGGTTAGATGTTGGCGACTTTCTGCCAGACCTTCGGCTTGAAGAACAAGGTTTCGCCCTTCGCCAACCCGATCAGGCTGTCGTGATCCTTCACCACTTCCGCTTCGATCAAATCACTCTGCCCTTCGACCTTCAACGTCACCCGGGTTGTCGCGCCCAATGGACGGATATCGCGCACTTCGGCCGCGTGGTGATCCTCCAGTTCATGCCGCGACAGCGACACTTCATGCGGACGGAACAGCACGTGTTTGTCTTCGCCCAGATGCAGACGGTTCGAATCGCCGAGGAAGTGATAAACGAAATCGCTGGCCGGGTTTTCGTAGACGTCGCCCGGTGAGCCGATCTGCTCGATCACCCCTTTGTTCATCACCACGATACGGTCGGCCACTTCCATCGCCTCTTCCTGGTCGTGGGTCACGAACACGGAAGTCAGGTTGATGTCTTCGTGCAGCCGCGCCAGCCAGCGACGCAGCTCCTTGCGGACCTTGGCGTCGAGTGCACCGAACGGTTCGTCGAGCAGCAGCACTTTCGGTTCGACCGCCAAGGCACGAGCCAGCGCGATACGCTGACGCTGGCCGCCGGAGAGTTGTTCCGGGTAGCGATCCGACAACCAGTCCAGTTGCACCATGTTCAGCAATTCGTGGACCTTCACCGCGATCTGGCTTTCAGTCGGGCGCTGGTTTTTCGGTTTCATGCGCAGGCCGAACGCGACGTTGTCGAACACCGTCATGTGGCGGAACAACGCGTAGTGCTGGAACACGAAGCCGACGTTGCGATCACGCACGTCGTGGCCGGAAACGTCTTCACCGTGGAACACGATGTTGCCCTGATCCGGGGTTTCCAGACCGGCGATGATCCGCAGCAGCGTGGTCTTGCCGCAACCCGACGGGCCGAGCAGCGCCACGAGTTCGCCGCTTTGAATGTCCAGGCTGATGTCATTGAGGGCCTTGAACGCATTGAAATTCTTGCTGACGTTACGCACTTCGATCGACATGAATTATTCCTCCGCGGCGCTGGCGCGCAGGCGGTTAATACGGTTTTCGCTCCACTGCTTGAGCAGCAGGATGAAGAGCGCCAGGATCAGCAACAGGCTCGCCACAGCGAACGCGGCCACGTGGTTGTATTCGTTGTAGAGGATCTCGACGTGCAGCGGCAAGGTGTTGGTCACCCCGCGAATGTGCCCGGAAACCACCGACACCGCCCCGAATTCACCCATCGCCCGCGCCGTGCACAGCACCACGCCGTAGATCAGGCCCCATTTGATATTGGGCACGGTGACGTGCCAGAACATCTGCCAGCCATTGGCGCCCAGCAGGCGCGCGGCTTCTTCTTCCTGCGTGCCTTGTTCCTGCATCAGCGGGATCAGTTCACGCGCCACGAACGGCACGGTGACGAAAATCGTCGCCAGCACGATGCCCGGCAAGGCGAAGACGATCTGGATATCGTGATCCTGCAACCACGGGCCGAACAGCCCCTGCGCGCCGAACATCAGCACGTAGACCAGACCGGCGATCACCGGCGATACCGAAAACGGCAAGTCGATCAGGGTCACCAGAATGCTTTTACCGCGGAACGAGTATTTGCTCACGCACCACGCGGCGCTGACGCCGAACACGAGGTTCAGCGGGACTGAAATCAACACGGCGATGACCGTGAGTTTCAGCGCCGACAGCGCGTCGGGTTCAAGGATCGCGGTGAAGAACGAACCCAGACCATTCTTCAAACCCTGGGACACCACGATCACTAGCGGCAGCAACAGGAAAAGGGCAAACACCAGCCAGCCGAGGCCGATCAGGATTCGCCGTGACGTGGCACTGCCACGGCGGGCAGCGTTCGAGGAAGCAGCAGCAATAGATGATTGGGACATTTCTGCGCCTCCTTATGGGGTTTCAATACGGCGTTGCAGCAAGTTGATCAGCAGCAACAGGACGAAGGAAACCACCAGCATCAGTACACCAATGGAGGTGGCGCCGGTGTAATCGTACTGGTCGAGTTTGACCATGATCAGCAGCGGCAGGATCTCGGTTTTCATCGGCATGTTGCCGGCGATGAAAATCACCGAACCGTACTCGCCGACCCCGCGGGCAAAGGCCAGCGCGAAACCGGTCAACCAGGCAGGTAGCAGCGCGGGCACCAGGATATGGCGGAAAACCTGCAGTGGTTTTGCACCGAGGCACGCCGCTGCTTCTTCCACTTCACGCGGGATATCGGCCAATACTGGCTGTACCGTACGTACTACGAATGGAAGCGTTACAAAAGTCAGCGCCAGCGTGATGCCGAGGGGGGTATACGCGATCTTGAAACCCAGGTCCGCAGCAAACTGACCCACCCACCCATTTGGCGCGTACAGCGCAGTCAGCGCGATACCGGCCACGGCAGTAGGCAAAGCGAAGGGCAGATCGATCATCGCATCGATGACCTTGCGACCCGGGAAGGTATAGCGCACCAGCACCCAGGCCAGCAGCGTGCCGATGATGCCGTTGATGATCGCGGCGTACAGCGCGGTGCCGAAGCTCAGCTTCAACGCCGCCAGCACGCGGGGCGCCGAGATGATCGCCCAGAACTGATCCCAGGTGAGTTGAGCGGCATGCACGAACATCGCCGCCAGTGGTATGAGCACAATCAGGCTGAGGTACACCAAGGTGTAGCCCAGCGTCAGCCCGAAGCCGGGTATGACGGGGGAGATACGACGCGACATAAAAGTCCTTGGTTGAAAGCAATCTGCTAAACGCACCTGTGGGAGCGGGCTTGCTCGCGAAGAGGGCATATCAGTCAACAGTTACGTCGCCTGACACACCGCCTTCGCGAGCAAGCCCGCTCCCACTTGGCACGCGCCTAAGCATCAGGCTCGTTGTGTGGCTTGAGTCAGGTTACTGCGCCGAATAAATCTGGTCGAACACGCCACCGTCATTAAAGAATTTCGGTTGCGCGGTTTTCCAGCCGCCGAAGTCTTTGTCGATGGTCACCAGTTCCAGTTTCGGGAACTGCTGGGCGTACTTGGCGGAGACTTCCTTGTCACGTGGACGATAGAAGTTTTTCGCGGCAATTTCCTGACCGGCCGGGCTGTACAGGTGCTTGAGGTACGCTTCAGCGATCTGCTCGTTGCCTTTTTTCTCGGCATTTTTGTCGACGACCGCCACTGGAGGCTCGGCCAGGATCGACAGCGAAGGCACGACGATCTCGAACTTGTCGGCGCCGCCGTCTTCTTTCAGCGCCAGGAAGGCTTCGTTTTCCCAGGCCAGCAACACGTCGCCCTGACCGTTGTTGACGAAAGTGATGGTCGATCCGCGAGCACCGGTGTCCAGCACAGGTACGTGCTTGAACAGCGTTTGTACGTACTCCTTGGCCTTGGCTTCGTTACCGCCGTTGGCTTTCAGGCCGTAGGCCCAGGCCGCGAGGAAGTTCCAGCGTGCGCCGCCGGAGGTTTTAGGGTTCGGAGTGATGACCGACACGTCGTTCTTGATCAGGTCGCCCCAGTCCTTGATGCCTTTAGGGTTGCCTTTACGAACCAGGAACACGATGGTCGAAGTGTATGGCGTGCTCGCTTCCGGCAGACGCTTCTGCCAGTCCGCCGGCAGGGTCTTGCCGAGTTTGGCGATTTCGTCGATGTCACCGGCCAGGGCCAGGGTCACTACGTCGGCACGCAGACCGTCGATCACCGCACGGCCCTGCTTGCCCGAGCCGCCGTGGGACTGCTGGATTTTCACGGTGTCGCCTGCATGGTCTTTCTGCCAGTACTTGACGAACTCGGCGTTGTAATCCTGATACAGCTCACGAGTCGGGTCGTACGACACGTTGAGTAGCTCATAATCCTTGGCAACCGCAGAACCAGCAAAAAGGGCACTGGCCAGTGCGGCCAAAGCGAAATGACGAATCGACGACATGGTGAAAGCTCCTGGAATTCTTGGTGTGTTGGCTTTTTTTATGAAGTGCTGGAATCGGTTGCCGGTTGCTTAGCTCGATTTGGTGCTCGGGTTCTGCAAACGGAATTTCTCTTTACGCTCGATCTGGACCACTTGAGCGTTGTGTACGGTGATTTCCACGGCGCCAAATCGCAGATCGCGCAGGGCGCTCTGGATCTCACGCAAGATGGTGGCTTCGTCTTGACCGTCAACGCTACGTAGGGATGCGCTCATGGTGCTGCTCCTTCGACTGAGAGGTTGCCTGGCAGTGGGCGGCACTGCTTGCGGCGTGAGGCCAATAGTAGATAGGTGCGGATATTCTTAAAAAGACTATTTAAGAATGTTTATATAACCAAAAGAAATTATTTGCCGGGACGAGGGTTTACGTCTGCGCGACGGATCAAGGATCCAAAAATCAGCACCACGCGATCCCTGTAGGAGCCGGCTTGCCGGCGATGAGGCCCTCGATATTTATGCAGGACTTGAGGCAGCCATCGCCGGCAAGCCGGCTCCTACAGGGGATCGGGTTGTTAGTAGGATTGGGGGGCGTGCATCCAGTCCAGTTGCCCGGCCGGCACCGGTCGGCCGAACCAATAACCCTGGCCGAGATCGCAACCCTGCTCCAGCAGGAAACCCGCCTGCTCGACCTGCTCGATCCCTTCGGCATGCACCTGCATGCCCATGCTTTGCGCCAGGGCGATGATCACGCGCACGATGGCCGCGTCGTCATCATCCCAGGGCAATCCGGCCACAAAGCCCTGATCGATCTTGAGTTTCTGCACCGGCAAACGCTTGAGTCGCAACAGTGACGAATACCCCGTGCCGAAATCATCGATGGCCAGCCGTACGCCGAGCTCGCGCAAACGATGCATCTGCTCCAGCGCCACTTCCGGGTCGTCCATCACCGCACTCTCGGTGACTTCCAGCTCCAGATACGCGGGGTCCAGCCCGGTGTCGTGCAGCACCTGTGCCACCTGCTGATACAGCTCACGGCGCGCGAACAATCGCGATGAAACATTCACCGCGACAAACGACAACGCCACCCCTGTCTGCTGCCAGTGGCACATCTGCCGACAAGCCTGCTGCAT
This sequence comes from Pseudomonas sp. GM60, assembly GCF_000282415.1. NCBI lineage: Bacteria > Pseudomonadati > Pseudomonadota > Gammaproteobacteria > Pseudomonadales > Pseudomonadaceae > Pseudomonas > Pseudomonas sp. GM60. Next base: position 3,926 of record NZ_AKJI01000128.1, on the reverse strand, counting down.
GACCCAGGCGTCAATCTCGGCGATCAATCCGGTGCGCTCGGCGATGGGGATGAATTCCGCCGGCGACACCAACCCCCGCTGCGGATGCTCCCAGCGCACCAGTGCCTCGACACCGACCAGGCGACGGGTCTTGAGGTCGTGAACCGGCTGGTAATACACGCGCAATTCCTGCTGCTCCAGCGCGCGGCGCAATTCGGATGCCGTCTCGACCCGCTGTTGCGCATGAGCGGTCAGTTCTTCGGTGTAGAACGCGTAACCGTCGCGACCAGCACTTTTGGCCTTGAACAAGGCCGAGTCGGCGTTACGCAGCAGCTGTTCAGCACTCAAGGCATCACCGGGAAACAGACTGATGCCGATGCTGGCGTTGATAAACAGCCGATGACCGTCAATGTGGAACGGCTCCTTGAGACCGTCGACGATCCTCTGGGCCAGTGCCGCGGCGTGCACCAACTGCGGACAACTTTCAGCCAGTACGGCGAACTCATCGCCGCCCAGCCGCGCCAGCGTGATGCCCGGGCCGAACATGGCCTTCAAGCGTTCGGCCACGGCCTTGAGCAGTTGGTCACCGACCGTGTGCCCGAGGCTGTCGTTGATCATCTTGAAGTGATCCAGATCGATCATCAGCAACGCACAGCCGCGCTTTTGGATTTGCGCCGACGCCAATGCCTGTTCGGCACGGTCGGTGAACAGCAGGCGGTTGGGCAGATCGGTCAGTGGATCGTGGTGCGCCAGGTACTTGAGTTCGTGCTCGGAATCCTTGATCGCGCTGATGTCGGAAAACACCGCGACGTAGTGGCTGAGCTGGCCGTGGTCGTCGTGAATCAGGCGGATCGTCTGCCATTGCGGGTAGATCCCGCCGTTTTTGCGACGGTTCCAGATCTCGCCGCTCCACTCGCCGCAACGGTTGAGCGTGGCGAACATCGTCTGGTAGAAACTCGCCGGGTGGTGGCCGGACTTGAACAGGCTGGGTTGCTGGCCCAGCACTTCTTCGCACTGGTAGCCGGTAATTTCCATGAAGGCGCGGTTCACATGGACGATGACCCCATTACGGTCTGTGACCAGCACGCCCTCGCGGGTGCAATCGAACACGGCGGCGGCCTGACGCAAACGCTCCCGGTCTTCATTGCGCTCACGCAATTTGGCGCCGATTCCCAGGCAACGGAACAATCGCGCCCGGGCGAGGAAGATCAGCCCGGCGCTGAGCACCACCCAAACGTAACCGTTGATCAGTTGCCATCGCAGTAACTCATCGGAGCTATCGAAGAAACTGTTCAATAAATAACCACTGAGCTCCAGCCAGGCGACGGAAAGCAGCAGGTAAAGCAGTGATGCACGCATGGCATCGCGATAGGTGGCAGACATTCGGCCGTCCATGTCCCTACAAAAGGGTTGGAATTATAGGTTAATGAAACATCAAGCCACTCTTATCTGAAAGGGCGACTGGTTTTATCTGTGGGCTTAGTGATAATGCAACGGCTGTTTTTTTCTTTATCGAGGGCGCTATAGCCTATGTGGTACGAAGGTTTTCTCGGCTTGTCGCCCTGGTCACTGGTGGCAGTCACCCTGCTGATGACCCACGTCACGATTATCGGCGTGACGGTCTATCTGCATCGTTATTCAGCCCATCGCTCGCTTGAGCTCAATGCCGGCCTGAAACATTTCTTCCGCTTCTGGCTGTGGCTGACCACGGCGCAGAACACCCGCGAGTGGACCGCCATCCACCGCAAGCATCACGCCAAATGCGAAACCGTCGATGACCCGCACAGCCCGGTCATCAAGGGCTTGTCCACCGTTCTGCGCAAAGGTGCCGAGCTGTACCGAGCCGAAGCGGAAAACCCCGAGACCTTGCGCATCTACGGCAAGAATTGCCCCGAAGACTGGATCGAACGCAACCTCTACAGCCGTTACCCGCTGTTGGGCGTGGCGATCATGGCCGTCATCGACCTGCTGCTGTTCGGCACCATCGGCATCACCATCTGGGCTATCCAGATGATGTGGATCCCGGTCTGGGCCGCCGGCGTGGTCAATGGCCTGGGCCATGCCGTCGGCTACCGCAACTTCGAATGCCGCGATGCGGCGACCAATCTGGTGCCCTGGGGCATCCTGATCGGCGGTGAAGAACTGCATAACAACCATCACACCTATCCTAATTCGGCAAAACTGTCGGTGAAGAAGTGGGAATTCGACCTCGGCTGGGCCTGGATCCAGGTCTTCAGTTTCCTGCGCCTGGCCAAGGTTCAACGGGTTGCGCCGATTGCCCACCGGGTCGAAGGCAAAGGCAACCTGGACATGGACACCGCCATGGCCATCCTCAACAACCGCTTCCAGATCATGGCCCAGTACCGCAAATTGGTGATCGCGCCGCTGGTCAAACAAGAGCTGGAAAAGGTCGATCACTCGGTCCGTCACCAATTCCACAGGGCCAAACGCCTGCTCTCGCGGGAAACCAGCCTGCTCGATGACAAACACCATCTGCGCATCCAGACCATGCTCGAGCACAGTCAGGCGCTGAAGGTAATTTACGAGAAACGACTGGCCTTGCAGCAGATCTGGGTCAAGACCAGCTCAAATGGTCACGACATGCTGGCAGCCATCAAGGATTGGGTACACGAAGCCGAAGCCAGCGGAATTCAGTCCCTGCGCGACTTCGCCGACCAATTGAAGACCTATTCGCTGCGCCCTGCCGCTACCGCCTGACACCGTTGATCGGTGCGCCCCGTTTGCGGGCGCACCCTTCGGAACTTAGCTCCAAATCCCCTATCTCAAAGACACTTCGCCACTACGGCGGGCTTTGTTGTGGCCGCTGTCGAACACGCGGCACGTCCTTGAGATTTGTGTCGATGGTCAATAAGAACCTGCAAGACTCATCCCTACCCCAGTGGCCGGAAGCCGCGCAAACCCTGATGGCGCTGATGCATGCCCAAGGCGAAGTCGCGCGCCTGAGCGAACGCGAACAGCTGTTCAGCTCGCTGCTGGTGAGCGTTAACGCGGTGCTTTGGGCGTTCAATTGGGAAACCCGCCAGGTGCTCTATGTGAGCCCCGCCTACGAACGGATTTTCGGTCGGCCCGCCGGCCTGTTGCTGGCCGACGCCAATCAGTGGCGCGACAGCATCTACCCCGACGATCTGGAGTATGCCGAGCGCAGCCTCGCCGAAGTGCTGGTCAAAGGCGCCGTTGAAGACCGTGAGTACCGCATCATTACCGCCGACGGCCAGGTACGCTGGCTCAGCGACAAGTGCTTCATCAACCGACAAGCCGAACCGGGTCAACCGGTGATCATCGTCGGCATTGCCGAAGACATCACCGACAAGAAGCAGATGGAAAGCGAGTTGCATCGCCTGGCTACCACCGACGTCCTGACCCAGAGCAGCAACCGCCGCCACTTCTTCGACTGCGCCCACCTTGAATTCGAACAGGCAAGAAAAAAAGGCACGCCGTTGGCGTTTCTGTTGCTGGACATCGATGACTTCAAATTGATCAACGACACCTACGGCCATCCGGAAGGCGACAACGTGCTGCAACGGATCGCCGAGTGCGGGCAAGCGGCTTTACGGCGCGGTGATGTGTTCGGACGCATTGGTGGTGAGGAGTTTGCGGCGGTGTTCCCCGGTTGCGCGCCGGACATGGCCATGCAAGTGGCCGAGCGCCTGCAACGGGAGATTCAGCGGCTGAGCTTCAGCCATGACGACCAGACGTTCGGCATCACCGTCAGCCAGGGATTGACCAGCCTCACAGCCGAAGATGAAAACCTGGATAGCCTGTTCGCCCGAGCGGACGCGGCGATGTACGAAGCGAAGCGCCAAGGCAAGAACCGGATCATCTCCGGCTGACAACCCCAACACAGATCCCTGTAGGAGCCGGCTTGCCGGCGATGGGGCCATAACATTCAACATTGATGTTGGCTGTGATATCGCCATCGCCAGCAA
>NZ_AKJI01000127.1:0-10555 GCF_000282415.1 Pseudomonas sp. GM60 | reverse complement strand
CCGGCTTGCTGGCGATGGACTCCAGTGCACCGCGGTGAACCAGTCAGTAAGCGTTATCGTTAACGACCATCGCCAGCAAGCCGGCTCCTACAGTTCTGTGGCGGACGGAATATCTGGCTCATAAAAAAAGCCCCCCATCGCCAAGACGATGGGGGGCTTGGATGCAGCAGAGGTCAGATCAAACCTTGACGATCCAGCCTGCTGGCGCTTCGATCTCACCGGTTTGCACGCCAGTCAGCTCTTTGTAGAGCTTCTGGGTGACCGGGCCGACCTCGGTTTCGCTGTGGAACACGTGCAGGTGGTCGTTGTAGCTGATACCGCCGATCGGGGTGATCACGGCAGCCGTACCGCAAGCGCCGGCTTCCTTGAAGTCGGACAGCTTGTCGATGAACACGTCACCTTCAACCACTTCCAGGCCCAGACGCGTCTTGGCCAGTTCGATCAACGACAGGCGGGTGATGCCCGGCAGTACCGACGGCGAGTTCGGGGTGACGAACTTGTTGTCGTGGGTGATCCCGAAGAAGTTGGCCGAACCGACTTCTTCGATTTTGGTGTGGGTCATCGGGTCCAGGTAGATGCAGTCGGCAAAATGCGCCTTCTTGGCCTGGGAACCAGGCATCAGGCTGGCGGCATAGTTGCCACCGACCTTGGCTGCGCCGGTGCCTTGTGGGGCGGCACGGTCGTAGCTGGAGATCAGGAAGTTGTGCGGGGTCAGGCCACCTTTGAAGTAAGCGCCGACCGGGATGCAGAAGATCGAGAAGATGAACTCGGGTGCGGTACGCACGCCGATGTTGTCACCCACGCCGATCACGAACGGGCGCAGGTACAGCGCGCCGCCGGTGCCGTAAGGCGGGATGAAACGCTCGTTGGCGCGGACCACTTCCTTGCACGCTTCGATGAACTGCTCGGTCGACACATGCGGCATCAGCAGGCGGGCGCAGCTGCGCTGCATGCGGGCGGCGTTCTGGTCCGGGCGGAACAGGTTGATCGAACCGTCCTTGCAACGGTAGGCCTTCAGGCCTTCGAAGCATTGCTGGCCATAGTGAAGGGCAGTCGAGCCTTCGCTGATGTGCAGCACATTGTCTTCGGTCAGGGTGCCTTTGTCCCACTCGCCATTACGCCAGTGCGACAGATAGCGCTTGTCTGTCTTGATGTAATCAAAACCCAGCTTGTCCCAATTGATGCTTTCGTTACCCATGACACCCTCTATCACTTAACAACCGTCGAAACGGTTCAAGGCTTCTGACGTTTTTTGGATGGGGACAACAATACTTCATTCCGGGCCCAATTCGCAGCCCGGAATGCATTCCTTGTAGGAGCCGGCTTGCCGGCGATCGATACGACTCGGCGTGCCAGATATACCGCCATCGCCGGCAAGCCGGCTCCTACAGGTTCAGCGTACGCTTTGTTTTACAGGTGCAGCGCGTGGCCAAGAGCCCGCAACGCCGCTTCCTGCACCGCTTCGCCCAAGGTCGGATGCGCATGGATGGTGCCGGCGATGTCTTCCAGTCGGGCGCCCATTTCCAGGCTTTGGCCAAACGCGGTCGACAATTCCGAAACACCCACGCCAACGGCCTGCCAGCCAACAATCACGTGATTGTCCCGACGAGCGACCACTCGCACGAAGCCACTTTTCGATTCCAGCGTCATCGCCCGGCCATTGGCCGCGAACGGGAAGCTTGAAACGATGCAGTCCAGACCCGCCGCCTTGACCTCGTCCGGGGTCTTGCCGACCACCACCAGTTCCGGGTCGGTGAAGCACACGGCAGCGATAGCCGTCGGGTTGAATTCGCGGGTTTTACCGCTGATCAGTTCGGCCACCATCTCGCCCTGAGCCATGGCCCGGTGCGCAAGCATCGGTTCACCGCTGAGGTCGCCGATGGCGTAGACGTTGCGCATGCTGGTCTGGCAACGGTTGTCGATCTTGATCGCCGAGCCGTTCATGTCCAGATTCAGCGCTTCGAGGTTCCAGCCCTGGGTGTTGGGTTTGCGGCCAACGGCGACCAGTACCTGATCGGTTTCCAGGTTCAGGGTTTCGCCGTTCGGTTCCAGAACCTGCAATGTATTGTTACTAGAATCAAAGCTTTGAACGCTATGCTTCAAGTAAAGCTTCACGCCGAGTTTTTTCAATTCATCATGAACAGGCTGGGTCAGTTCAGCGTCGTAGGCCGGCAGGATGCGATCCTGTGCCTCGACCACGCTGACGTCGGCGCCGAGCTTGCGATAGGCAATCCCCAGTTCCAGACCGATGTAACCGCCACCGACCACCACCAGCCGTTTTGGCACCGACGTCGGCGCCAAGGCTTCGGTGGAGGAGATGATCGGCCCGCCAATCGGCAGCATCGGCAGGTTCACGCTTTTCGAACCGGTGGCCAGCACCAGGTGCTCGCACTGAATACGCGTGTCGCCGACTTCTACGGTTTTACCATCGATAACTTTCGCAAAACCTTGAATAACCTGAATTTTGTTCTTTTTCAGCAACGCCGAAACGCCGGTGGTCAGGCGATCAACGATGCCGTCCTTCCATTCGACGCTTTTGCTGATATCGAGGGTCGGCGCCGAGACGCTGATGCCCAACGCAGAATGTTTGCTGTGGTGCTGCGTCTGGTGGAACTGCTCGGCAACGTGGATCAGCGCCTTCGATGGGATGCAGCCGATGTTCAGGCAGGTACCGCCCAACGATTCGCCTTCCACCAGAATGGTCGAGATGCCCAGCTGACCGGCACGGATCGCCGTCACATAACCGCCAGGGCCGCCGCCGATGATCAGCAGCGTGGTGTTCAAAATCTGCATGCCTTACTCCACAAACAAGGTAGCGGGTTGTTCGAGCAAGCCACGAACGGCCTGGATGAATTGCGCCGCGTCCATGCCATCGACCACGCGGTGATCGAAGGAACTGGAGAGGTTCATCATCTTGCGGATCACGATCTGGCCTTTGACCACCATCGGGCGTTCGACGATTTTGTTGACGCCGACGATCGCCACTTCCGGCAGGTTCAGCACCGGGGTGCTGACGATTCCGCCCAATGCGCCGAGGCTGGTCAGGGTGATGCTCGAGCCGGACAATTCATCGCGGCTGGCCTTGCCGTTACGCGCGGCGTTGGCCAAGCGGGAGATTTCGGCGGCGTTGTCCCACAGGCTGCGGGCTTCGGCGTGACGCACCACGGGCACCATCAAACCGATGTCCGCTTGAGTGGCGATGCCCACATGCACTGCGCCGAGGCGGGTGATGACCTGGGCTTCGTCGTCGTAACGGGCGTTGATCTGCGGGAAGTCGCGCAGGGCGACGACCAGGGCGCGGACCAAAAATGGCAACAGGGTCAGCTTGCCACGGGTCGCACCGTGTTTTTCGTTCAGGTGCGCACGCAGTTCTTCCACGGCCGTGACGTCGATTTCTTCGACATAACTGAAGTGGGCGGCGCGCTGGGTGGCGTCCTGCATGCGCTGGGCGATCTTGCGGCGCATGCCGATCACCGGAATCTGCTCTTCGTCGTTACGCTGGGCGTAAGCGGCGGTGGCAGTCGTTGCATTCGACTGACCTTGCGCCAGATAGGCGTCCAGGTCTTCGTGCAGCACGCGACCGGCAGGGCCGGTGCCACGCACCAGGCGCAGTTGAATGCCGAGGTCCAGTGCATGTTTGCGCACGGCCGGGGAGGCCAGCGGACGCTCGTCGGCTTCGCGAGCCACCATCGGGCCCTGGCAGACGGCCGCTCGCGGCGCTGCGGCAGGAGCCGGTTTGGTCGCTGCAACAGCTTCGACTTTGGGTGCCGGTGCTTCTTTCGCGGCTGCAACCGCAGGCTGGGCCGACTCTTTAACGTTGCCCGCGCCTTCAACTTCAATGCTGATCAGGATGCTGCCAACCGCCATGACTTCGCCGGGTACGCCGCCCAGCGAAATGACCTTGCCGTGAACTGGCGAAGGGATGTCGACCATCGCCTTGTCGGTCATGACATCGGCCAGCACCTGATCTTCGACGACCATGTCGCCGACTTTGACGTGCCATACCGACAGTTCAACTTCTGCAATGCCTTCACCAATGTCCGGCATTTTAATAACGTGCGTGCCCATTCAGACCTCCATAACCCGATGCAAAGCCGCGCCCACTCGGGACGGACCAGGGAAATACGCCCACTCTTGCGCGTGCGGGTAGGGGGTGTCCCAACCGGTGACGCGTTCGATCGGCGCTTCCAGGTAGTGGAAGCAGTGCTCTTGCACCAGGGCAGCCAGTTCGGCACCGAAACCGCAAGTGCGGGTCGCTTCGTGAACGATCACGCAACGGCCGGTTTTCTTTACCGACTTGGTGATGGTTTCCAGGTCCAGCGGCCACAGGCTGCGCAGGTCGATGACTTCAGCGTCGATCCCGGTTTCTTCAGCGGCGACTTGCGACACATAAACGGTGGTGCCGTAAGTCAGGATGGTCACGTCCTTGCCCGGACGGGTGATGGCGGCGACGTCCAGCGGCACGGTGTAGTAACCGTCCGGGACTTGCGCGGCCGGGTGTTTCGACCATGGCGTGACCGGACGTTCGTGGTGACCATCGAACGGGCCGTTGTACAGGCGTTTTGGCTCCAGGAAGATCACCGGGTCATCGTTTTCGATGGAGGCGATCAGCAAGCCCTTGGCGTCGTACGGGTTGGACGGCATCACCGTGCGCAAGCCGCAGACCTGAGTAAACATCGCCTCGATACTCTGGCTGTGCGTCTGGCCGCCGTAGATGCCGCCGCCGCAAGGCATGCGCAGGGTCATCGGGGCGGTGAACTCGCCGGCCGAGCGATAACGCAGACGGGCGGCTTCGGAAATGATCTGGTCCGACGCCGGGTACACGTAGTCGGCGAACTGGATCTCGGCCACCGGACGCAAACCGTAGGCGCCCATGCCCACGGCAACGCCGACGATGCCGCTTTCGGAGATCGGCGCATCGAACACGCGGGAGGTGCCGTACTTGTTCTGCAAGCCTTCGGTGCAACGGAACACGCCGCCGAAGTAGCCAACGTCCTGACCAAACACCACGACGTTGTCGTCACGTTCAAGCATCACATCCATGGCCGAGCGCAGGGCCTGGATCATGGTCATGGTGGTCGTGGTCATGGCGGTTTCCGGTTGAATATTGTTGTTGTGATCGTTCATGTCAGATCCCCAACTCCTGACGCTGGCGCTTCAAGTGCTCCGGCATCTCTTTATAGACGTCTTCGAACATGGTCGCGGCGCTCGGAATCTGGCCGCCGGCGAGGGTGCCGTACTGCTCGGCTTCTTTCTGCGCGGCGATTACTTCGGCTTCCAGTTCGGCGCTGACGGCGACGTGTTCCTCTTCGGACCAGTGACCGATTTTCACCAGGTGCTGCTTCAGGCGCGCAATCGGGTCGCCCAACGGGAAGTGGCTCCAGTCGTCGGCAGGACGGTATTTGGACGGATCATCGGAGGTCGAGTGCGGGCCGGCGCGGTAGGTGACCCATTCGATCATGGTCGGGCCGAGGTTGCGGCGGGCGCGCTCGGCAGCCCAGGCGGAAGCGGCGTAGACCGCGTAGAAATCGTTACCGTCGACGCGCAGGGAGGCGATGCCGCAACCGACGCCACGACCGGCGAATGTAGTGGCTTCACCACCGGCAATCGCCTGGAAGGTGGAGATGGCCCATTGGTTGTTGACCACGTTGAGGATCACCGGCGCGCGGTACACGTGGGCGAAGGTCAGGGCGGTGTGGAAGTCCGACTCGGCAGTGGCGCCGTCGCCGATCCAGGCCGAGGCGATTTTAGTATCGCCCTTGATCGCCGAGGCCATGCCCCAGCCGACAGCCTGGACGAATTGGGTGGCGAGGTTGCCGGAAATGGTGAAGAAACCGGCTTCCTTGACCGAGTACATGATCGGCAACTGACGGCCCTTGAGCGGATCGCGCTCGTTGGACAGCAACTGGCAGATCAGGTCTACCAGCGGCACTTCACGTGCCATCAGGATGCTTTGCTGGCGGTAGGTCGGGAAGCACATGTCGTCGATGTTCAAGGCCAGGGCCTGGGCGCTGCCGATGGCTTCTTCGCCGAGGCTTTGCATGTAGAACGACATTTTTTTCTGACGCTGGGCGACCACCATGCGGTTGTCGTAGATCCGCGTCTTGAGCATGGCGCGCATGCCTTTACGCAGGATCTCTACCGGTACGCCTTCGGCCCACGGGCCCAGGGCATTGCCCTGATCGTCGAGCACGCGAATCAGGCCGCGGGCCAGATCGGCCGTGTCGGCGGGTTCAACGTCGATTGGGGGTTTGCGCACCGTGCCGGCATCGGTCAGATGCAGGTAGGAGAAGTCGGTTTTACAGCCGGGACGGCCCGAGGGTTCAGGGACGTGCAGGCGCAGCGGTTCATACGCTTGGTTCATGGCTTCTACGCTCGATCTTGTGAATTTCTTGTAGTGAGCTGACCGTCATTCCACGTGTTATGGAAATCTTGTCCTACAAACATCATAGGCCCGGCGCAGGAGAATATTTATCTGTGTTTCGTTGCGTTGGTGGTCATTTGAGGTTAAAAAATCTGCATAAACAAAAATAACAGGTGGTTTTTTCTCATGCGCAAATTGGACCGTACCGATATCGGCATTCTCAACAGCCTTCAGGAGAACGCGCGCATCACCAACGCCGACCTCGCACGCTCGGTGAATCTGTCGCCGACGCCGTGCTTCAACCGGGTCAAGGCGATGGAAGAATTGGGCCTGATTCGCGAACAAGTGACGCTGTTGGATGCCGACCTGTTGGGGCTGCATGTGAATGTGTTCATTCATGTCAGCCTGGAGAAGCAGGTGGAGGAGGCGTTGCAGCATTTCGAGGAAGCGATCTCGGATCGCCCGGAAGTGATGGAGTGCTATTTGATGGCGGGTGATCCGGATTATCTGATCCGGGTGCTGGTGCCGACCATTCAGTCGCTGGAGCGTTTCATGATGGACTTCCTCACCAAAGTGCCCGGTGTGGCGAACATCCGCTCAAGCTTTGCGCTCAAGCAAGTGCGCTATAAAACCGCGCTGCCGCTGCCGGCAAACGGATTGACCCTGACCAATTGACCTGCCCCCCCAAACACCACAAAACCTGTAGGAGCCGGCTTGCCGGCGATGGCGATTCCGAAGCCGCCATCGCCAGCAAGCTGGCTCCTACAGGGTTTGTGGCGATTTCGGGTTGGTGCGACACCGCGCATTTGTAGGAGCCTGGCTTGCCAGCGATGGCGGCTTCGGGATCGCCAGCAAGAGTCAAAGTTTGTTCAGGGGGATTTTCAGGTAGGTGACGCCGTTTTCTTCGGGCGGCGGCAAATTTCCGGCTCGTACGTTGACCTGAATCGCCGGCAACAACAGCGTCGGCATGCCCAGCCCCGCATCGCGCCGGGTGCGCATGGCGACGAATGCCGCTTCGTCGATGCCGTCATGGATGTGGATGTTGCTCTTGCGCTGCTCGCCCACCGTGGTCTGGCACTGGGGTTTGCGATTTTCAGGCGGATAGTCGTGGCAAACGTAAAGCCGCACGCTGGCCGGAAACGCCAGCAGCTTCTGGATCGAGGCGAACAATTGATTGGCATTCCCGCCGGGAAAGTCGCAGCGCGCAGTGCCGACATCCGGCATGAACAACGTATCGCCCACCAGAATGACGCTGCTGTCGATCAAATAGGCCATGTCCGCCGGCGTGTGACCGGGCACGTGCAACGCCGTGGCCTTGAGGTTGCCGATCATGAACGATTCGTCGGGGGCGAACAGGTGATCGAACTGCGAACCGTCCACGGCAAATTCCGGCTCAAGGTTGAACAGGCCTTTGAACACGCCCTGCACCTTGCTGATCGACTGACCAATCGCAATCCTGCCGCCCAGCTCCCGACGCAGATAAGGCGCGGCAGACATGTGATCGGCGTGGGCATGGGTTTCCAGCAGCCATTGCACCTGCAACTGATGTTCACCCACGAAGGCGATGATTTTATCGGCCTGGGTGGTGGCGGTGCGCCCGGCGGCCGGGTCGTAGTCGAGCACCGGGTCGACGATTGCACACTGGCTGCCGTCGGCCTCGTAAACGACGTAACTGTAGGTCGATGAGGCGGGGTCGAGGAAGGCTTCAATCAAGGCGGGCATGGTGGCCGTTTCTTTTTGGACAGATGTTCAGGGTAGTTTCATTTTCCCTGCGCTGACCAGCCCCGATCAATTCAATGCAGGAAAAAAGCTGCGCGGGCTCTATCCTGTCAGTCATCGATACCGGGCGTTCCCGGCTCTTCTCACGGATCACGAGCGTTTTATGTTGCTGGCAAGTTTTTTTGGTGTGGCCATGGGCCTGGTCCTCGGATTGACCGGCGCCGGTGGCGGCATTCTTGCGGTTCCGGCCCTGGTGCTGGGGTTGGGTTTGACCATGACACAAGCGGCCCCCGTTGCATTGTTTGCGGTGGGCAGCGCGGCGGCGGTCGGGGCCGTCGATGGGTTGCGCCATGGCCTGGTGCGTTATCGCGCGGCGTTGTTGATCGCCTTGCTGGGGGCGATTTTTTCCCCGGTCGGCATCTACTTTGCCCATCAACTGCCAGAAAAAATCCTGATGATTCTGTTCAGCCTGCTGATGGTCATGGTGGCCTGGCGGATGCTGCGCCGCGAGCGCCATGAAGAAGGGCCGAGCGATCACGGCCACGCCAACTGGGGCCAGAAAAACTGCATGCTCGATCAACAGACCGGGCGCTTTTCCTGGACCGCCAAATGCACCGCAACCCTGGCCGCACTCGGCGCGGTGACCGGTGTGGTCTCGGGGTTGCTCGGGGTCGGTGGCGGGTTTCTGATTGTCCCGGCGTTCAAGCAATTGACCGATGTGCAGATGCGCGGGATCGTCGCGACGTCCTTGATGGTCATCAGCCTGATTTCTGCCATCGGCGTGATCGGTGCATTTCATGCCGGGGTGCGGATCGATGGTCTGGGCGTGGCGTTCATCGTCGCGAGCGTCATCGGCATGATCGTCGGCCGACAGCTGTGCGCCCGAGTCCCGGCCCGGGCCTTGCAGATCGGCTTCGCCAGCCTCTGCGTGGTGGTCGCGGCCTACATGCTGTTCAAAGCCGGCATCTAGGCGTCTTACACCTTAAGTTCCGGGCCCTCGTCGTGGCCCGGTCTTACACCCAACTTGCTGCACGCCACCGGCCACGCCAAAGCACTTCAAAACCACCCCCAAGGCAGCGTATGACGCCGCCGGTCCGCTTTCGATAATCGCCTCCGACATCCAGTCCCCCGCTGCGGAGCGCGTCATGCACAACAATAAGAATTTCAAGCACCGTTACTTGCCAGCCTTCATCGCCAGCCTGTCAGCCCTGGGTTTGAGCTCAATGGCCGAAGCCGAAATCATGCTGTACGACAAGGACCAGACCACGTTTTCCACCGATGGCTACATCAACGCCTTCTATGTGAACAGCGACGTCGACCGTGCCGGCGAGCAGTTCGACCGTCGGCAGGCGCGGGTGAAAATGGGCTTTTTGCCCAACTACCTGGGCTTCAACATGGGCAAGCAAGTCGATGACCTCAAGCTCGGTGCCCGGGCGTCGTTCTGGGTGACCATCAACGACAGCGAAACCAACGGCACCGACACCGCCATCGACGTGCGGCAGTTTTACGGCACGGTGGCCAACCCGGAATGGGGCGAAGTGCTGATCGGCAAGGACTTCGGCCTGTTTGCCCGTTCCAACATTCTGCTCGATGAGTTGTTGGCCGGTTATGGGCAGGTCAGCGACACGCTCGGGTTGGTGGATGGCGGCGGGGTGTCATTCGGCAACATCGGCAGCGGCTATCCGTACCCGTTCCCGACGTCGCAGATCACTTACCGCACCCCGGTGATGGACGGCTTGCGAGTCGCGGTAGGGATCATGGACCCGGTGGACACCAACGACAGCAGCGCGACCGGCAAGGCCTATCAGGAAAACCCGCGCACCGAGAGCGAGATCACTTACCAGTTCGACCTCGCCGGGGCGAAGATTTACAGCTGGGTGAACGGCAGCTACCAGACTTCGGACAACACCGATTCCACGGTGCAATCCGTCACCTCCAAAGGCGTTGGCTATGGCGTGCAGGCGAAAATGGGCGGCTTGTCGCTGACCGGTTCGGGTTTTCAGGCCAAGGGTATCAACCCGTTTTTCACCAACAACGCCGGCGAACCGACGCTGCGTAATGTCGACAGCGACGGCTACCTGTTGCAGGGCTCGTACAAGCTGGGCAAAAACCGCCTGGCCTTGTCCTACGGCAAGACCAAGGACGACGGCAACGGCGTGGTGGGCAGCGGCGCGGACTATGAAACTCGCGGCATAGCGCTGTTCCATGACGTCAACGACAACCTGAAACTGGTGGCCGAGTACAACCAGTTCGAAATCAATGGCCACCAAACCAGCGCGCAAAACGAAGACACCGACACCTTCGCGGTGGGGGCGGTGTTGACCTGGTAACCCCCAATCCCTTGTAGGAGCCGGCTTGCTGGCGATAGCGGACTGTCAGCCACCATCATTGTTGCCTGACCCACCGCCATCGCCAGCAAGCTGGCTCCTACAGGTTTTGTGTCATGGCAGAAAACGGCGCGCCGGGCACGGA
>NZ_AKJI01000126.1:0-8686 GCF_000282415.1 Pseudomonas sp. GM60 | reverse complement strand
GCCGGGTTGCCCACTGCGCAGAACCTGCGCTCGGCCTCTCGAGGGGGCGACCACCGCCACAGCCGCCGAGGCGGCCTGAAAGCCGACCTGGCTCTTTAGATGTCCGCGTTGTCCTTCTTTGCTGCGTTCACTCATTCCGGACATGTACACCGATCCGCTGTAGGAGCCGGCTTGCTGGCGATGGACGTCAACGATAACGCGTGCTGTCTGAATGAACGCGTTGCCCAGGTGCTTTTCGCCGGCAAGCCTGCTCCTGCAGGGAACCCCATACGCCTTTGATTTTCACTACTCATCAGGTCGAGCGTTAGCTCGCCTTCAGCTTTTGATCTGAGCGCCCCCTCGAGGGCATGCCGAGCATTAGCGAGGCACCGCTAATGAAATGGCTACCCCCGCTGCCCTCTGTTATCGCCCACCAGCACTTGAGACCTCGTTGTATTTCAAGCAGGGACGAATTGCCGCCGGCAGCTATTCTCTTGGCTAACAGAGGACTCGTGGCGCCGGTGATCGCGGCGTTTGCCGCGCAACAAGCGCAAAAGGCCAACCGCCAGGCAGTGGAAGGACACAACCATGAGCCACACTGATGGATACACGCGTCGACGAATACTCACGCTGGCTGCCGGTGCTTCGGCGGTGCTCACTTTCGATCCGGCCTTTGCAGCCACCGTGCCGTCGAAGGAAACAGGAGGCAAGAACATGCTGACCCGCGCCATTCCTTCCAGCAACGAGCCATTGCCCCTTGTCGGCGTGGGCACCTATCGCGGCTTTGATGTCGCACCTGCCGAGCCGGCCTACAAAAACCTGCCCGCCGTTCTCAGCGCGTTATTTGAAAAGGGCGGCACGGTGATCGACAGCTCACCCATGTATGGCCGCGCCGAGCAGACCATTGGGGAACTGCTGTCGATCCACAAGCCGCGTTCACCCGCGTTCCTGGCCACCAAGGTGTGGACCCGTGGCCGCGAAGAAGGCATCGCGCAGATGGAGCAATCCTTCAAACTGCTACAGACCGACCGGATCGACCTGATGCAGATCCATAACCTGCTGGACTGGAAAACCCATTTGCCTACATTGCGAAAATGGAAGGAAGAAGGGCGGATTCGCTACATCGGCATCACCCATTACACCGCGTCAGCGTATGACGAAGTGGAAGCGGTGCTCAAAGCCGAGCCACTGGATTTTTTGCAGATCAACTATGCGCTGGACGATCGCGGCGTCGAGAAACGCATCCTGCCGCTGTGTCGCGAACGCGGCGTGGCGGTGATCTGCAACCGGCCATTTGGCGGCGGTGATTTGCTTGCCCGCTTGAAGGGCAAACCGCTGCCCGGCTGGGCCTCGCAAGTCGGCGTCACCAGTTGGGCACAATTGGCGCTCAAGTATTTGCTGGCGCATTCGGCAGTGACCTGCGTCATCCCCGGCACCGGCAACCCGCGTTACATGGCGGATAATGCCGGTGCCGGTTTCGGCCCGATGCTGACGGGGGCGCAACGCGAGCAGTTGATCGATGTGGTCGGATAACCGCAAGTGCTGTCAGTTTTTCTTCTTGATGAGTTTGTTGAGGTAGTACTTGAGGCTCAAGCGATCCTTGGGCCTTGGTTTGTAGTGGGTTTTGTTTCTTTGCGCAGGATCAGCCGCCACCGTTGCTGCGGTGTAGTAGTAGAGCGCGATGGAACGGCGTGTAATGTGTTCCGGCGTCGTCAGAGGCTCCGGGTGTCCATGATTGCTGTCCTTGTCGGTGTTGAAAATGACACAGCGGTTGTAGATCGGCAGGACTTTCTTGAGGCAAGTCTTCATCCCGACGTCCCATAGCTCCAGGTTGCCGCCGTATGCCTCTTGCCAATCCGGATTCAGGTAAATAATGGCATTCAGCCTGCGCTCGATATTCAACTTTTTGTTGAGCCGGAAGTCCGAGTGCACCCCCAGGAACCCACCTTTTTTCGTTTCGTGCAGTCCGCCGCCGGTAAAGTAAGGATCGGGAATCAACCCCTCGATACCTGTGAGCTGTTCAAGAAACTGCAACATGGGCGCCGAGTTGAAGGCGTTGAAAACCGTCTTCAAGTAGGGATTGCATTCGTTGGGGCTGACTTGCCGTTTGTGCTGACCCTTATAGCCACGCTCATAGAGCATTTCGTTGTTGGTTGGCTCCACGGGAAAATGCGCGCAGATGCTCGCAATCAGGTCCTGCGGTAAAAAATCGTCAATGACGATGTGTGGAAAGGGGGTGGCTTGAGCATAAGTACTGGCTAGCGAGTGACCGAAAGTGCTGGCAGCGTTCTGGTCAAAATCCAGCTCCGGGGTGGTGACGATGGGAAGTGTCTGAGTGATCGGTGTCATTACCGCTCCAATAGTCTGTTCATAACAACCTGCGAGTGCTTCCTGCAAGAGGGGCGCGCTACTTGTGACGCGCTGCCGATACCTGGTTGTTGTCACCTTTCAAACGTTTAAGGATGTCGTTGTACATCTTCGTTCGTCTGTGCGTTGTCGCATAACCGCCAGCGGCCGCGACGGTGCCCGCTTGAATATGGTCGAGGTAGCTGAATATCTTGCGCGGGGACAACAGTTCAACAACATAGCCCAACTGGGTCATGCGGTCCTGGAGGGTATAACCGGGTACGCGCTCATCCATCAGGAAATGCATGCCGTGTTGCTTCATCAGCTTGCAGTTCCATAAGGTACAGAAGCTTTTCAAATAAACTTCCCTGTAGGGCTTTGGCTCTCTGGAACGTAGTCCCAGGGACAGTTTCAGGCGTCTGACGTGATGTTTTACCAGTCGTGAGCTAAAGCGCCAAAGGGTTCTGGTGGTGCCGCGGTTAAGTTGTTCTGTGCACCCGACGGCCACGACATTCGGGTTTTTAATGCACTTGTTCAACATCATTGAAAATACATTTTTGTCGAAAATAAACGTATCGGTGTGCAGCAGGAACAGAAAGTCGGTCTCAACCCGTTCCAGCACCAGGTCGAGTGCTTTGCCATGCGCGATATGACCATGCTCCGGCTCGGGAGCTTTTCGCTCGATCAGGTTGATCCAGTCCAGTGTGCGCAGATAGTCGGTGCTTTCATCGGCCGAGTCGTTATCAACCACCCAGACCGGAATGTTGCTGTCGCCCAGGTGCTGATGTAGCAGGTCGAGGCAAATCCGGGTTATTTCGATGGTTTTGTAATTGACCAGGACAATGCTGAAGGGTGGTTTCTGTTGCGACAGAAAATCATTGTTATTCATGTGACATGCACTCTTTAAAAACCTGGAAACAGCAATAAAAATTCAAGACCACTTATTGCTAGCGGCGCTAAGACAGGTATCGCCGGAACCAGTTTAGCGTTCTTTCCCAGGCAAGTTTGGCTGCGGCCTCATCGAATCGAGGCGTGGAATCGTTATGGAAACCGTGGTTGGCGCCGGGGTAGATGTAGGCTTCATAGGTTTTGCCGGCTGCTTTTAATGCCTGTTCGTAGGCGGGCCATCCTTCGTTGATGCGTGTGTCCAGTTCGCCAAAGTGAAGGATCACCGGCGCCTTGATCCGGGGGACATCCCTGGCGTCTGGTTGCCGGCCATAGAAGGACACGGCAGCCCCGAGTTCGGGATAGGCCACGGCAGCCGCGTTGGCGACGCCACCGCCATAGCAGAAGCCGGTGATGCCGACTTTTCCGGTGGTCGTATCGTGTTTCATCAGCCACTCGATCGCGGCGAAAAAGTCATTCATGAGCTTTTCAGGATCAACGGTCGCCTGGAGTTCCCGGCCTTTGTCGTCGTTGCCGGGATAACCGCCCACCGACGTCAGTCCATCGGGGGCGAGGGCGATGAACCCGGCCTTGGCCACGCGTCGGGCAACATCTTCGATGTAGGGGTTGAGCCCGCGGTTTTCATGCACGACGACCACGGCCGCCACTTTGCCGGTGGCTTTTGCCGGGCGCACCCGATAGGCCCGAACCTGCCCGTGGCCCTTGGGCGAGGGGTAAGTGACGTACTCGGCGATGATGTCCGGATCGGTAAACGCCACTTGTTCGGCCAAGGCATAGTCGGGACTCAGGGCGGCGAGGAGCGCGCTGGCAGTCAGGCCGCCAAGGGTGAATAACGCCGCCCGGTCGAGAAACTCTCGCCGGTTGATCTTGCCGTGGGCGTAGTAGTCGTAGAGTTCGAGCAGCTCAGGGGCAAAGTCTTTCGCAGTAAGACGATTCATCTTTGCGCTTCCTTTGAAGTGGACGGTTGCTCTGTCAGTTCGAAAAAGCGGCGACAACTATCAATTCTAGCCGCGCATAAAAAAAGAGACGGAAGTCTCTTTTTTGTTTCTTCTGATTACGCTCCTCGAGCACGGTTCAGTTCAGGCATTGCGCCCCGGCGCTCGCCACTTGCGCATCCTGCTCGGCTTTTACGCCAGAGACGCCGACCGCACCCACCACCTGACCGTCGACGATGATCGGCACGCCGCCTTCCAGGGATGTCAGCAAGGGGGCCGACAAAAACGCGAAGCGCCCGCCGTTGACCATGTCTTCATAACCTTTGGATTCGCGCCGGCCCAACGCCGAGGTGCGCGCCTTTTCGGTGGCGATGTACGCGCTGATGGGCGCGCAGCCGTCGAGGCGTTCGAGGGCGAGGGGGTGGCCGCCGTCGTCGACGATCACGATGGTCACGGCCCATTGGTTATTTTGTGCTTCGGTGCGTGCGGCCGCGAGGATCCGGCTGACTTCGGTCTGGCTCAGGACGGCTTTGCTTTTCATGGGGAATCTCCGGTGATCGATGAGGGCAGCGCCGCGTCGAGCAGTTCGATCCAGTGCCGGACCGGGGTTCGGCCCGCGCCGTCGAGATGCGACTGACAGCCGATATTGGCGGTAACGATAACTTCAGGATGGCCACTTTCCAGCGCATTCAGTTTGTTGTCGCGCAGTTGCCGGGACAGTTCGGGTTGGGTGATCGAATAAGTGCCCGCCGACCCGCAGCACAAATGGCTGTCGGGCACAGGTGTGAGGTTGAAACCGAAGCGAGCAAGGAGCGCTTCCACCGCGCCGCCGAGCTTTTGCGCGTGCTGCAAGGTGCAGGGGCAATGGAAGGCCAGGCGCTGGTCACTGTGGATGCCGAGTGTTTCCAGCGGTTCGTCGCGCAACACTTCCACCAGGTCCCTGGCCAGCGCGCTGACTCTTTTTGCCTTCTCGGCGTAGGCCGGATCGCGTTCGAGTAAATGGCCATAGTCCTTGATGAAGGCGCCACAGCCACTGGCGGTTTGCACGATGGCTTCCGCACCGTTCTCGATACTCGGCCACCACACATCGATATTGTGGCGAGCGCGGTCGAGGCCAGCTGCCTGAGCGTCGAGGTGATAATCCACCGCGCCGCAACACCCGGCTTCGCTGGACGGGGTGACACTGATACCCAGTCGATCCAGCACCCGCGCCGCTGCCGCATTGGTGTTGGGCGACAGGCTCGGCTGTACGCAACCTTCGAGCATCAGCACCTGGCGGGCATGGCGTGTGGTGGGGCGTTGCCGTGGGAGATAAACATGGCGAGGCAATTTTGCCTGCAAGGTGTTGGGCAGCAGTGCCCGAAAAACCTGACCACTGTTGATCAGTGCTTTGAACAGTCCCGGATTAAGGACGACGCCGCGCAATCCCTCACGCAACAGACGTTGGTCGATGGTGCGCGGCACCGCCGCATCGACCACCGCCCGGCCGATGTCGAGCAAGTTGTGATAATCGACCCCGGAAGGACAGGTGGTTTCGCAATTGCGGCATGACAGGCAGCGGTCCAGATGCTGCTGGGTTTTCTGCGTGACCTCGTTGCCTTCCAGCACCTGTTTGATCAGGTAGATGCGGCCCCGTGGCCCATCGAGTTCATCGCCGAGCAATTGATAGGTCGGGCAGGTGGCATTGCAGAAACCGCAGTGCACGCAGGTGCGCAAAATGCTTTCGGCTTCTTCGGCGCGGGGCAGCTGCCGGGCGGTTTCGCTCAGGGTTGTCTGCATGGTTCAAAGCTCCGCGTACAAGCGTGCCGGGTTGAAAATGCCCCGTGGGTCGAGTTGTTGCTTGAGGCTGCGGTGGTAGCGCATCAACGCGGCAGGCAACGGCTGGAACGGGCTGTCGATCAGGCCATGGCTGTAGCAGGTCACATGGCCGCCGACCTCATCCACGACCTGGCGAATGAACGCCGCTTCGGCGTCAGACTTGAGCCAGCGCTGGGCGCCGCCCCAGTCGAGCAGTTGCCGGCCGGGCAGGGACAACCGCGGCGTGTTGTGCGGCACGGACAGGCGCCACAGTGGCTGGCCCTCGTCGAAGAAACTCAGTCGGTGCTCGTTGAGATCCGCCCAATACGAGGCGTCCAGCTGCTCACCGCCCAAACGGTCATGAGCCGCCGCCACCGAGCCTTCGCCGCCCTCAAGCCGCAAGTGCAGGCGTTGCCCGTCGTGGCACGCGGCACTGATCGGCAACGGCTGCTGGCCCCATTCCGCGAGGCGCAGCAAGGCACGATCGCTGTCCATTTCCAGGCTGATGCTCAGGGTTTGCCGTGGTTTGGGCAGAACCTTGAGCGAGACTTCGGTGATCACCCCAAGGGCGCCGAAACTGCCGGCCATCAGGCGCGACAGATCGTAACCGGCGACGTTCTTCATCACTTCGCCGCCAAAGCGCAAATGCTTGCCGTGCCCGGTGATGACCCGTGTGCCGAGGACGAAATCGCGCACCGAGCCAGACCAGGGACGACGCGGTCCCGACAGGCCACTGGCGATCATCCCGCCGACGGTGGCATCGTCGCCAAAGGATGGTGGTTCGCAGGGCAGCATCTGCTGTGCTTCATCCAGCACGTGCGCCAGTTCCGACAAGGGCGTGCCGCAGCGGGCGGTGATCACCAGCTCGGTCGGGTCGTAGCTGACGATGCCTCGGTGGCTGCGCGTGTCGAGTACTTCGCCCGCAACGATGCGCCCCAGAAACGCCTTGCTGTTGGAACCCTGAATGCGCAGCGGCGTGGCGTTTTCCAGCGCTTGATTGACCTGCTCCAGCAGCACGCCGCTGTCATCGATATCGAGTTCGCTGCGCATCAGAATCGCTCCAGATCAGGGAAGGGCAACTGACCCAGGTGCACGTGCATGGCGCCAAATTCGGCGCAGCGGTGCAGCGTCGGAATGTTCTTGCCGGGGTTGAGCAAACCGCCGGGATCGAACGCGGCTTTGACGGCATGGAACAGCGTCAGCTCATCGGCGTTGAACTGCGCGCACATTTGATTGATCTTCTCGCGGCCCACGCCGTGTTCGCCGGTGATGCTGCCGCCGACTTTCACGCACAATTCGAGGATCCTGCCGCCCAGCGCTTCGGCGCGGTCTAGCTCACCCGGTTGATTGGCGTCGAACAGAATCAATGGGTGCATGTTGCCGTCACCGGCGTGGAAAACGTTGGCGACGCGCAAGCCATACTCGGCGGACAACGCGGCAATGGCGCGCAGCACGCCGGGCAACTCACGGCGTGGGATCGTCCCGTCCATGCAGTAATAATCCGGCGAGAGCCGACCGACCGCGGGAAAGGCATTCTTGCGTCCGGCCCAGAAACGCACACGTTCGGCTTCATCCCTGGCCTGGCGCACTTCGGTGGCGCCGGCCTGTTCCAGCACTTGCCGCACGCGGTCGCAGTCATCGTGGACATCGGCTTCGACGCCATCGAGTTCGCACAACAGGATGGCTTCGGCGTCCACCGGGTAGCCGGCGTGGATAAAGTCTTCAGCGGCACGGATCGCCAGGTTGTCCATCATTTCCAGACCGCCTGGAATGATGCCAGCGGCGATGATGTCACCTACCGCTCGTCCTGCTTTTTCGACGGAATCGAACGCCGCCAGCAGCACCTTGGCGGACTGCGGTTTGGGCAGCAGTTTGACGGTGACCTCGGTGATCACCCCGAGCATGCCTTCGGAGCCGGTGAACAGCGCCAGCAGGTCGAAGCCGGGTGAGTCGAGGGCATCGGAGCCCAATGTCAGGTGCTCGCCGTCCACGGTCAGGATGTCGACCTTGAGCAGGTTGTGCACGGTCAGGCCGTATTTCAGGCAATGCACGCCGCCAGCATTTTCGGCGACGTTGCCGCCGATGGAACAGGCGATCTGTGAGGAAGGGTCTGGCGCGTAGTACAGGCCGAAGGGGGCTGCTGCCTGGGAAATAGCGAGGTTGCGTACGCCGGGCTGGACCCGTGCGGTGCGGGCGGCCGGGTCGATGTGCAGGATGTTGTTGAAGCGCGCCATGACCAGCAGCACGCCTTTTTCCAGCGGTAACGCGCCGCCGGACAAACCGGTGCCGGCACCACGGGCGACCACCGGCACGTGCATTTCATGGCAGAGCCGGAGCACGCCTTGTACTTCGTCGAGATGGCGTGGCAGGACCACCAGCAGGGGCGTGGTGCGATAAGCCGAGAGTCCGTCGCATTCGTATGGCTTGAGTTCTTCTTGCTGATGCAGCACTTCCAGGGCCGGCAAACGGGTTTGCAGGGCTTGCAACAGTGCTGACTTGTTGACGTTGGGCAGCGCTCCGTCAACGCGTTCATCGTAGAGAATGTTCATGGTCGTTTTACGATACTCCGATCGTGTGTGTCCGGGCAGCGGGCTGTTTACTTGGGTTTTGTGTGTGTATCCATTTTTTGGGTGATGGCTGATATTGGTTTCGCCCTTACGGCGAGTCACTTGGAGAAGCGCCAAGTAACCAAGCGCTTTTGCCCCTTTCGTTCGGTGCCTCGC
>NZ_AKJI01000125.1:0-15987 GCF_000282415.1 Pseudomonas sp. GM60 | reverse complement strand
CGCCCCCGGCCATGGATGGCCGATGGCGGCGGGCCCACGGAGCAGGACCGGAGCGAGGGAACGCCGAGCCTTAGCGAGGGGCCGGACGCCGGGGCGAGACCTTTTGGTTCCTTTTGGGGCGTTTGCCAAAAGGGACTCGCCGTAAGGGCGAAACCGTAAGTAGCCGTTACCGCAGGAATGGATATGTACACCCGAAAGAAAATGGTCGGTCATGAGGCCGCCATCGCCGGCAAGCCGGCTCCTACAGAGTTCCGGGTCTGGCCTCGGTCACTCTTCTTCAGGCACCACCTTGTTCTGGGTCAGGTACCGGTCAAGCGTCTCACCGCTCTCAGGCGAATTATCCCCCGCCACCTGCCACAAACGCCGCTCGATCCCCTGGGCCAGAAGATGCCCCACCGCCGCCTCGATCGCCGACAACACACACAACTGCGCCGGCTCGTTCGTGGTGTAGCCAACCTCCGCCTCAAGCAACTTCTTGAACTCGATAAACTTGAACACCCCGGCACTACGGCCCACGGAGTAAATCGTCTTGCTGGTCATCACATTGGCCAGCACCTGCCCACTGCGCACATCCACCGCCCGCAGGTTCACCGTGACCTGATCCACCCGATACTCCCGGGAAATATCGATCCCCAGGTAACGCGCCCCTTCCCCACCACTTTTCACATTGGTGTCGTACGCAATGATCCCGCCCTCAAGCATCATGTTCGCCGCTTGCAGCGGCGGCAGTTCGCCCTGGATATTCACCGGCGTGTTCGGCTTTTTCTGCGAGGCGCGGATGATCTTGCGTTCGGTCAGCAGGTTCTGCAGCCCCTCCCGTTCCAGCACCACAAACCAGCCGCTGGCCTGCAACGCATCCATCAGCATGCTCGCCGCGCCTTGAGTGACGCTGGTAGAAAACGAACTGGCCGGAGTCGGTTTGTATTGCCCGGTCTGGTCGCGAAAACCGTACACCACCGCCATCAACCGGCCCTTGGGTCGTGGCATGTTGATCAAGTCATAGTAAGTCGAAGCCCTCGGGGTCAGTGTCGGGGTTTCGGTGTCCTGCTCAGCCCCGATCGGCTCGCGCAGACTGCACCCCTGTAACGCCGCCAACATCAGCCCTAGCACCATTATTCTTTTCATATCCTTCCCTCCCCATCAACCCGGATCCCTTCAAGGGGCCAGGCCGCTCACCTGAATTTCGGAGACTTCACCGGTCGCTCGGTCGGTCACGACGATGGTCAATTGGCCGGAGTCGTCGACCACGTTGACGATAAAAGCGTCGGTGGTCAGGCTCCCGGTGTTGCCCGCGGAAATGTTGTCCAGCAACTGCCCGAGCAACCGCGACTGCAACTGACTGGTGAACCGCTCCAGTGCCGACGTGCCGGCCGCGGCGGTGCGTTTTTTCAAGTCAGGATCGTCGTAATCGTTTTGCGCCTGGGCGTTGTTGAGCAGCCAGGTCCCGTTCAGCGGGTTACCGCCAAACGAGGGGTTGATGGGCGTGTAGACCAGCTCGGTGGCCTGGACCAGGCCACAACTGCCGAGCCCGACCAACCAGATGCCTGCCCTTGAAAACAGGCGGTGCTGCGAGAACGTTGTGGTTTTCATAGTTCGTCCCTCTCAAGGTCCGTTGTGTCCTGCAACAAGGCTTCCAGCTTGCGCTGGACGATCTGCCCGCGGACCCAGTCGGCGGCGTCATAGGCCTCTTCCTTGAGTTCCACGGTGTTCGGCGGCAAAAAACGCCGGTAAACCAGACGCTGCTGATATTCCACAGTGACCAGGGCGCCCCACCGCGCCGAAGGTCGTTCGCGTACCACCAGGTTGAAATCCATCGGGCTGGTGGCGCGCAGGCGTTCACTGAACGAGTAGTAAAAGTCGTGGCCTATGTGCGAGATCGTGTCATCGACGATGAACCCCATCATTTCGTCCTCTTCGCCGGCCGTGGCGGCAGCAGACGCCAGCATCAGGATCACGGCCACGCAGAATCGATTCATGGCTGCAACGCTTCGGGCGATTGTGACTGGCCCTTGGCAGGTCCCGATGTGCCCTCGAGAAAGGCTTTCTCGGCCACGAACTGCCAGTCCTTGTAACTCGCCATGCCGGTAAAATCCGACCACTGAGAGGGGAAGTCCGCCTGCTTGAGCGGCGTGTCCGTGGAGGCGCTGTTGAGGCCGGTGATGCGGCCGTCGAAACCGCGCATCAGGCTCCATTCACCGCCGCCGATCGGGTCCGGATACAGCTGCCGGATATGGTGTTTTGGGCTGGGAAAACGCTCGTCCTGCAACAGGTCTTCCAGCTCCTTCGGGTATTGCGCCAGGCCTGGTGAACTGCGGTAGTAGCTGCGCAATGCCTGGGCGTATTGCGTGCCGACCCAGAGCAGCTGGCGCTCACGATCACGGCGCGAGAGGGTCGACCACAACTCGCCGGCAGTGGCCAGGCCCATGCCCATCAGCATGATCAGGAACAGCACGCCCAGGTAAGTGAAACCGCCCTCGTTCGAAGGTTTACCACTCGGAATAGAGGCTGCCATCACGCGCCCTCCCTGTGGCCCCGCTTTTGATATCGGCGACGCCACCCGGTACGCCATCCGGTGGTGCGACCATGACCCAGAGGTCCTTGCGTTCGGCAATCGGGTCCATCGGCGGGTTGCGCAGGTAGCGTTGTTCCACCAGTTGCTCAAGGGAATCGGGATAACGCCCGGTGTCGCCGTAGTAGTGATCCAGGGCTTCGCGCATCACCGACAGGCTCTGGCGCAGCGTGGTCTCTTTCGAGGCCTCGAGGCTGTTGAAATAACGTGGCAAGGCGATGGTCATCAGGGTTGCGATGATTGCCATGACCACCATCAGTTCCAGCAGGGTAAACCCCTTTTCCCGACGCATAAGCTCACCACTCCCGGTAGGCGATGCCGTTGAGCCCTTTGCCACGCGCCTGGGAGTAAACGTCAAAGACGTCTTGGCCCTCGCGCGGGTTTTGAGCCGTGCTGTCATAGGAGCGCAAACCCCAGCCGCCGTCGTCGTCACGCTTGACCGGCTTCAGCGGATCATGGGGCACGCGCCGCAGAAAATAGAACTTGGCCCCCTTGGCGCTGCGCACATCGCGCACCCCCTCCACCAACACTTTCAGGTTCGGCGGATAGCCGCTGCTGTTCAGGGACTTCTCGATGTAACCGGCGTCGAATGCGCGTTTGTAAGCGTCGATGGCATCGCGAATCTGGTACAGCGCGGTGCGCAGTTCCTGCTCTTTGCCCCGGCGCACCACGGTCTCGGTCAGCGGCGCGGCCATGCCGGCCAGCAAGCCGACCAGGGCCAGCGTCACCACGACTTCGATCAGGGTAAAACCGCGTTGCGAGGCGTTCATGATCAAGGCTTCTCGATAAACACTTGAGTGGTTGAGGCCGCCACCGGCCGATCGATGTGCTCGTTCTGAATGGGCGGTTCTACCTGCCGGTCCGGTGCCTGAATGCGCATGCTGGTTTCGGTGCCGGTCGGGAATTCCATGTCCGACGGGCTCTGATACGGCAGATTGCGCACGATCCGTGGCGTGATCGACAGCACCAGTTCCGATTTGCTGACGTTGTCCTTGTTACTGCCGAACAACCGGCCCAGGCCAGGAATGTCGCCAAGCCCCGGAATCTTGTTGCCGGTGGCGCCATGGTCGTTACGCATCAGGCCGGCGAGAATCTGGGTTTCGCCGTCATGCAGGCGCAGGGTGGTCTGGGCGTTACGGGTATCGACCTGTACCGGAATCGTGCCCTGGCGGGTCGGTTCCAGTGGAGTGGCGTTACTCACTTCCAGCGCGATTTTGATCGCCACTTCGTTGTTCAGGTGCACGGTCGGCTGCACTTCCAGCTTCAGACCGACGTCCAGGTAGGTGACGCTTTCGGTGATCACCGGGCCTTGGGTCGACGGCACCGACGTGGCGCTGATGATCGGCACGCGCTGACCAATGTGGATGCGCGCCTGCTCGCGGTTGCTGACACGAATCACCGGGCTGGCCAGGGTATTGATGTCGTTGTCCTGGGCATTGATCTTGGCTTGCGGCGAAGGCGAGATGGTGATCCGGCTGGAGTCGATGCCTTTCAATTGATCGAGAATCTGCACCGGCGAACCGTCGCCGTTGACCACGCCGAAGGTGTTCGGCCATTGCAGGCCGAGGTCGAGAATCCGTTGGGTGGCAACCTCCATCACCTCCACTTCCAGCACCACTTCGGGGTTGGACTGGTCTTGCGATTGCAGGAGTTTTTCCGCCATGCGGATCGCGTCTTCGGAGTCGCGCATGGTCAGGGTGTTGAGGCGCTCATCGACAAACACGTCGCGGGTCTTGAGCATGGTTTTGATCATGTTCAGCGCGGTGTTGGCATCGATGCTGGTCAGGTAGAAGGTGCGCATCACCAACTCCTGGTAATCCTTGAGCTTTTGCGGTGAGTCCGGGTAGATCAGCAAGGTGTTTTCGTTCACCACTTTCTGATGCAACTGGTTCTGTTGCAGCAGCAGTTCCACGGCGTCTTCGATGCGCACGTCACGTACGAAGATCGTGGCTTTCATGTCCGGGCGCAGGTCCTTGTCGAAGATGAAGTTCAACCCGGCGACCTGGGACAGCACCTCGAAAATGGTTTTCAGGTTGGCGTCGCGAAACTCCAGGGTCACGGGCCGTTCCAGGCGTGTGCGCAGTTGTGGGTACTGGATGACGTTGCGGCTCTGGACCAGACGGATGTTGCTTTGCAGTTCCAGGGCGCCTTCATTTTTCGGGTCCAGTTCGAGGATCTGTTTGACCTGACGGTCGGCCCCGTAGATGTCGCCGCGACGCAAGTCGCCACGGGCCAGCTCGAGTTTTTCATCGAGGCTGCGCATGTAGTCGAGCTGGCGCATTGCATCCTGGGCGCGCCGGTTGTTCGGCTCGATGGTCAGCACCCGGTTGTAGCTGACGCGCGCGGCGGCGAAGTCCCGGTGCGAACGGTCGGTGTCAGCCTCGGTCAGCAGCGCGGTAATCGCCTTGGCGTGGGCGGAGTTGCGGGCCAGGTGCAGTTCGGTATTTCGAGGGTTTTCCCGCAGCCCTTCTTCAATACGCGCCAGGCCGGCCTCGTATTGTCCCTGCTCGATCAGCTCGGACGCTTCCTTGTTGGCGACCTGGGCAGAACTGCACGCCACCAGCCCGGCACACGCACAGCAAAAGCTCATCAGCAAACGGGATCTATTCATGGCGTGCTCCCCATAGACAAGGTCTGGGACAAATGCAAAGGCAGGTAGACGAGGCTCAGTTCCACATCGGAAATGCCCACGATCCGCCAGGTTTCGTCGATCACATCCCCTTTGCGTACGACGTATATTTTTTCTCCGCTCAGCAGAAACACTTGCTGGTCTGAACGATCATCCATGCGCCCGATAAACTGGAAAGGCATTGGCGGTGCACTGGGGACGGTCACCACCGGGGCCACGTTGACAGGTTGTTCGGTGACGCTGGCGAGCGTCGGTTCAGCCTTCCAGCTGCGGGCGGCGAACAGGTCGCCCGCCGGGCTCAAGTCCTTGATCACAGCGGCTTTGCCGGTGGCTGGCGCGGCAGGCAGAGCACCGCGGGTTTTGCTGTTGGCCGCAGTGGCCACGACGGTGACGGCCGCCTCGCCGTCGTCCGCCGACATCCAGTAATCAGGCAACCAGGCCAGCCCCGCCGCTACGCCGAAGAACCCCACCCACCCCGCTACGCGTTTGGTATTCATCATGACCTCGACAGATAAAGGGTCATGCGGATCCGCCCGGTCAGGTCGGTGTCGGCGATCTTTTTACGCTGGAACTCCACGTCCTCCACCACCACCGCCGGCAACTGACCGAGCAAGGCATGCAGGAAGCGCCGCAGTTGCGGGTAGCTGCCACGCACCGGCAGCAGAATCTGATAGCGCGCCAGATGGGTCTTGGGGTCGATGCCCAGGGCATATTCACCGCGTGCCAGGGTGATGTGTTCCTGGGCCGCCAACGCGTAGATCTTGTCGATGGCCACCGTGGCTTGCGGCTGCGAAGGCAGCTTGCTGCGGAAGTCGTCGAGCTGACGTTGTGGCACCACCGGCGCGGCGACGCTGCCGTCTTCAACCCTGGCCAGGTATTCACCGGCTTCGCGGGTCTGTTGGCTGAGCTGTTGCAGCGATTGCCAGTCCGGCATCAAGCCCGCCAGGCCATAGACCGATGCCAACGCCAGCAGCGCCATCCCTGCCAGACCGGGAATGCCCAGGCCTTGCAGGTATTCGTGGACGATCAGTCTAGGGATTTGCATCGCCAATCTCCCAGGTAGCCGACAGGTTGAATTGCACCGGATGCTCGGGCACGTTGGCCACGATTTCGTGGCTCAGCAGCGACACATCGGACAGCTCGTCGCTGGCCTCGAGGTTGCGGTGGAAGTCGAGCATGGCGTCGAGGTCTTTCGCCTCGGCGCTGATCCGCACCTGGCCTTTGCGCGCATCGGGGGTCAGGGTCAGCAAGGCGATATCGCCCCGGGGCATGGCTTCGAGCATGGCGAACAGGCGCTCCCACGGCCGGCGCAGTTGCTGCGAGACCTTGCGCATCTCGGCGAGGTTTTGTGCCTGCTCGCGGATTTGCGCCGGGGTCAGGCTGACCTTGCCGCCATCGTCGCCGGTGAGGACGCGCTGGGCGGTTTGCAGATGGCCCTGTTGTTGCGCGGTCTGATCACTGAGGTGTTGCTGAACCGCCACGCAAATCAGGCTCAACACCACGCCCACGGCCAGCAGGCTCCAGCCCAGGGGGCCCGAGCGGTGGCGCGGCTGAAAGTCGAGCATCAGGGCGCGCATGTCAGGCCACCGCCCGGGACATGACGTACAAGCCATCGCGTACGGTTGTCCGGTCTTCTTCAAGGGTGCGCAAGTGCACGCCGGGAATGTCGGGTTGCACATCGATACGCGCGGGCGCATGCAGGTAAACGTTCAGTGGCCGCTCGCTGGTGGAGGCCTGCAATTGGCTTTCACGACCGATCAACGCGGTCAGTGCGGCGTCGCTGTCGCCGGTGCCCACCGAACGCACCGAGGCCCAGCGGCCTTCCCGGGCCAGCAGCAATACGCTGCGTACCGGCTCGGCGACCACGAACAGGAAGTCGCCGGTATCGAGGCTTTTATCGAAGTGGTTGAACGCCGTCATCAGGTACGGCTGCACCGAACGCAGGCGCAGGCCCCGGGCGCTGACCAGGGTGCGCAGACGCGTCAGCAAATCCTGCGGCAGTGCGCTGGCGACCCGGTCGTAGCCGGCCGGTTCCGGCGAGAGCACCAGGCTCCAGGGTTGCGTTGGCACACCATAAAGGTCTTCAAAGCAAAGCCGGGCAAACCCGAGCAATTCGTCAGGGCTGCTGATCTGTTCGCTCCAGGGCACCAGACAGAAACGGCTGAAGTGCCCGGAAATCACCACGCTCAACTCGGCACCAGCGTGGGTGTGATCGGCCAGCAGATGATCGAGGGTGTCCAGCGCCACCGCCCAGGCGTGGAAGCCTTCGTCGATAAAACCGACGCTGCCCAGCCACAGGGTTTCGCTGCCACGGCGCTGGCCGAGGCCGACCCCACTGGCGCCGAGCACGGCGATAAAACGATCACGAGACAAAAGTGACACGATTGATCTCCTCGAGCGTGGTGCGCCCTTCCTGAACCAGTTCCAGCGCCGACTCGCGCAGCAAGCGCAAGCCACGTTTGCACGCATGGGTTTTGATTTTCGAAATCGGTTGGCGCTCGACGATCATCTGCCGCAGCTCGTCGTCCAGGTGCAGCAGCTCGGCGATCGCCGTGCGCCCGCGATAACCGGTGCCCCGGCAATGCCCGCAGCCCTTGCCGTGAACGAAGTGGAAGTGATCGACGTTGTGGGGGTCGAGACCCGAAGCGAGCAGTTCGTCATCGGTCGGGGTGCACGGCGCGCTGCAACTGGTGCAAACCAGACGGATCAAGCGCTGCGCCAGCACGGCATTGAGCGCCGAGACGAGGCTGTAGGGATCGATTTCCATCTGGGTGAACCGGCCGATGACATCGAACACGTTGTTGGCGTGGATCGTGGTGAACACCAGGTGGCCGGTGAGCGCCGATTGCACGGCGAT
Source organism: Pseudomonas sp. GM60 (assembly GCF_000282415.1). Taxonomy (NCBI): domain Bacteria; kingdom Pseudomonadati; phylum Pseudomonadota; class Gammaproteobacteria; order Pseudomonadales; family Pseudomonadaceae; genus Pseudomonas; species Pseudomonas sp. GM60. The sequence continues at coordinate 7,932 of NZ_AKJI01000125.1, read as the reverse complement.
CTGCGCGGTGTCGGGGTCACGGATTTCACCGACCATGATCTTGTCCGGGTCATGACGCAGGATCGAGCGCAAGCCACGAGCGAAGGTCAGGCCTTTCTTTTCATTCACAGGGATTTGCAGCACGCCCGGCAACTGATATTCCACCGGGTCTTCAATGGTGATGATCTTGTCCACGCCGTGGTTGATCTCGGTGATCATCGCGTACAGCGTGGTGGTCTTGCCGCTACCGGTGGGGCCGGTCACCAGCACCATGCCGTAGGGTTCGGCGGCCAGCCTGCGCAGTTGGCGCAAGGTTTCGTCTTCAAAGCCCAGCGCCTGCAACTGCACACCGCAAACCTTGTCCGCCAGGTCCTGTTTGTCGAGCACCCGCAGCACCGCGTCTTCACCGAAGATGCTCGGCATGATCGAGACCCGGAAGTCGATCTGCCGGCCACTGATGCCGATCTTGAAGCGACCGTCCTGAGGCACGCGCTTCTCGCCGATGTCCAGTTCGGCCATGACCTTGACCCTGGAAATCACCTGCTCGGCGAACTCGCTGCCCTGGATCTTGCTGATGTTGTTGAGCACACCGTCAATGCGGTACTTGATCACCAGGCCGCTGCCGGTGGTGCCCAAATGGATATCGCTGGCGTGCATTTTCAAGGCATCGTACAGGGTCGAGTTGACCAGTTTGACGACGACGCTGGCGTCTTCGCTGATGCTGGTCAGGGACAGGCTTTGCAGGGTGTCGGTTTCGATGTTGGCATCGGCCTGGGCGTTGAGCGATTCCACCGCGTGGAAGCTCTCTTCGTGACGTGCCAGATAGGCTTTCAGGTCGTCGGCATGCACTAGGTACAGGGGCGCGCCGTGCAGGCAGTCATCGATCCAGGCCAGGCGCGACGTGTCGAACGGGTCGGCGAACACGCCGATGATCTCCTCGTCGTGGCGCAACAGAATGAATTCGCGCTTGAGGCATTGGGCCAGGGTGACCCTGTCGAATACGGGAGTGGACTTGAACAGGTTGTCGGTGTCGAGCACCGGATAATGCAGGGTGGCGCCGAGGCACTGGATGAAGGGCATGGGGGCCAGTTCGCACAATACCCCGAGGGCTTCGAGCATCCGCTCGCCGGAACTGGCGGCCAGTGATCGTGCCTGGGCCAATTGCTCACTGGAAAAGCGCGACGGTACGGATTCCAACTGCGCCGGTTCGACGGCAAGGGATAGACGGTCCATGGCTTGCTCTCCAACGCCGGGGGCTTTGAGCCCTGTCGACGCGGCGAGCAATTACGGCGGTTACCGCAACGGCTGGTCGCGCCACTACTCCCCGGTGAGCAATTGTTCGTCGTCTGGTGCCTTGGACGTCGAGTGATTGCGTCGACGATCCGCCAGCACCCAACTGCCGTCGTACAACTGCAGCGGGAAACTCTCGGTCCTGCTCTGGCGTCGTTCGACAAACCCCTCGGATGTGCGCGCGCCTGCTTTGGGTTCGCGCTCCATCCCCAGAAGGTCACAGACTGCACGGGCCAGTTCCGCCATTGGAAACGGTTTGAACAGGATATGGCTGACTCCCACCTGCCGGGCCCGCTCACAGACTTCAGCGGTCGGGTGCCCGGTAATCAGCACAAAATGACAGTTCCTGTTCCGGCGGATGGCATCGAGCACCTCAAAGCCTTCCATATCGGGCAAGCGGTAATCGAACACCATCACATCGGGTGCAAACTGCTCGGCTTCGCCGATAGCCGCCGCACCGTCATGTGCAACCCGGACGTCCAGTGCTTGCGCCTCAAGGTAATCCTTGAGGTTTTGTGCAAGAAGCTGTTCGTCATCGACAACCAGTACTTTGTTTAACAAGGTGGACTCCTTGAAACCGCAGGCCCGAGTTCCGAACCTGGCAGAGTGCTCGCCTTACCGAGGCTAACGCACACTTCATGCCAGGCTGGACGCCGGGTGTTTCACCACTGCATGTGTTTGATTTTCATAAAAAAGCCTTTCCGCCCAAATACACCGCCCCCCCAAAGGCGGGGGCGCACACGGAATTGCCCTGAAGCTTTTCCCCACTATTGGGGGGGAACCTTCATTCATCGTCAATTCGTTCGATTCGATTACGCGATCGCAGTTGCGCCAAAACCTGCAGGCGAACCTGAGCCTGTTGCTGTCGGTCGAGGTATGCCCTGACCATCTCAAGCCCTTGCACCTCTGTGACATCGGTCACCTCCCTGTGGTTCTGCACCTGGATCAAGTGCCAGCCCAGTGCCGTGCGAACCGGCTCACTCACTGCACCCGGTGCCAGGGCAAAGGCTGCCGCTTCAAACGCTGGCAGCATGCGTCCACGTGGAAAATAGCCCAGATCTCCGCCCTCGTTCGCCGAGGCATCTTCGGACCCCGTCCGGGCCACGCTGGCGAAGTCCGCGCCCTGGCGGATTGTCGCCTGCATGTGCACCAAGCGTAGCCGCGCCGCTTCGACTGTGGCGGCATCGGCGTCCTGAGCAACCTTGATCAGGATGTGCCGCGCCTGCACCGCTTCGGGCTGGCTCATCTGCGCGCGGTGCTCTTCATAGAACGCGCGGACCTGTTTTTCGTCCGGCCCCTCGACGCTGGTCAGCTCGGCAAACACCTGCTGAGCCGCGAGTTCACGGCGGGTGTATTCGACAAAACCGGCCTCGTCGAAACCCGCGTCTTCCAGGCGCCGAGCGAATTTCTCGGCACCGCCAATGGCCTGCCGGGTCTGTTCAACCTGGCGTTGCACGGTGGCATCGCTGATCACCACCCCACGCTTGACCGCTTCCTGCCACAGCAACTCGCGGTCGATCAATGCGTCCAGCGCCTTTTGCCGAAGTTGCTTGTACGCCTTGGGATTACGAATGCTGCCCAGCGCCCGGCCCTGGTCCTCCAGGTACTCGGCAAAATAGCGTTCGAGGCGGAACTGGGAAATCTCCTCGCCATTGACCCGCGCGGCGACCGGCCCATTGCTGCCGAACGCCACGGGCAGCCATAGGGTCAGCAGGATCAACAGAGTCTTGAGCGTCATGATCGAGGCCTCCGGTCAGGGTTTCGCGGTAATGGGCTTGTAAGGGGCGACCAGGTAGAAGCGCTGGTCGGGCAAATCCACGGTGACGATATGCGCGCCGCTCAAGCCCAGCCGCTGGCCCGGCCCGAAGCTGAGGCGCGGGGTCAGCCCGGTGTCGAAGTCATGCAGGCCTTCCAGCGCATAGATCAGCTTCTCGCGGCTGGCGTCGCGCCCGGCCTGCTTCATGCCTTCGCTGAGCAACAGCATCGAACTGAACGCGCCGACTTGCAGCACCGCGTGCTGGCCACCGAGCCCCTGCTGTTCGCGCAACTGGATCAGGGCCAGGCGCCCGGCCAGGGTCCAGTCGCTGGGCACGAACGGATAGGACAAGAACAACCGCCGGGAAAAACCACTGGGCACTCGCAAAAGGTCACCCGCCACCTGATTCGCCATGGCGAACAGGTAAGGAACCTGCCCCGCTCTCTGCAACCTTTCGGCAAGCAGGCTGAAATCGCTACCGCAGCCCAGGTAAAACAATGAGCGCGAGCCCAGCGGCAGTTGGTCCTTTACCGGGTCGTAGGCCTGCAGGCTGACATTTTGCCAGGCGTGATCTTGCAGGTACTGACGCAGGGTATGAGCCGCCAGTCGTTGACCGGGATCGTCCGTGTAGGTAATCAGCGTCGGGCCCTGGAGCACGCGCAAACTCCCGGTGGCGTAATCGGCCAGGGCGATCAGTTGCTCGCGCACCCCGGGCATCGGTTCAAAAATCTGTCGACTGCTCTGCGCCGAACCCTGCAATGAGAGCGGACCGATCAACGGAATGCCCGCCTGCTCCAGACGCGAAACCAGTTGCGTGTCGAGTGCCGGCGCCAGTGGCGCGATCAGGGCAAACACCTGCTCCTGATAAATCAACTGATCCAGCGCCCGCCCGGCACTGACAGGGTCCGGCCCCGGGTCGAGGATCGTCAGGCGCACCTGCCGGCCATGAATCCCCCCCGCCTTGTTGATGCGCGCCACGCTGCCTTTGAGTACCGCTGCCACCGTCGCGCCCTCCTCCGCCAACGGTCCCTGACTCGGCAACAACGTGCCCAGGTGCAGGCTGTCAGGCGTCAGGCCGGGGTCGCGCTCATCAGCCAGGCGTTTGAGGTAGGCCGTGAGGTTGCGCTGATCCTTCATCGAAAGCACGAACCGCGGCATCGCCGGGTCGAGGCGATTGTTGGCGGAATCGCGCCCCTCCTGGATCGCCCGCGCCAGGGTGCCGTCGGTGTACGCCGGGTAGTTGCGGCCATTGACGTGCCGTTGGCCATAGGTGCTGGTCAGCCGCGACCAGCTCAGATCGGGTGGACGCACCCCGCCCTCGGGCCGGCCCAGGCCATCGGCGCCGTGGCAGTTGGCGCACGGCAGGCTGGTGGCCGGCAGCAACATGCCCGTCGCCCCGATACGCGCCATGATCGGTTCACCGCTGCCCGACACGCCCTCGCGGTACAGCCGTTTGCCGGCACTTTCGTCAGGGTTCAAGGGCAATGTATCGGCGGCGCAATGAAGATTGCCGATCAGGAACAGGCCGAGGATCAGGGAGATTTTCATGGTGCGGGCTCAGCGACCGGCCACGGGCATTGTCAGCAATTGCAAGCGCTGGGCAATGGCGGCGGCCGGGGCATCGGGGCGGATTTTGCTCCAGCGTTTGTTGGCTACGTCACCCACAATCAGTTGCGTTGAATGTTGCTCGGGAGTCGGCACGATCTGGCCGATGCGCCCCAGCACCAGATCCATTTGCGCCTTGTCGCCAGTGAGAAAAAGCCAGTGGGGGCCATTGACGCCCTGCTTCAAGGTGTAAGCCTTGAGTACCGCCGGGGTATCCCGCAGCGGATCACTGGTAAGGGAGATAAAGGTAATGCCGTCTGCTTTATCGCCCAGCAACTCACGCACTTCCTTGAGCTTGCGAGTGATCAGCGGGCAGGCATCCGTGCAACTGGTGAAAATCACGTTCAGCAGCACCACGCGGTTATGCAGCGCGTCGCTGTAGAAGCGCAGGGTCTCGCCGTTCTGGTCCTGCAACGGCGTGTCGGTGAACCAGGTTTTCGCATCGCGCGTGCCGCTCGCCGGTTGTGCGGTGGCCACGACGGGTGCGGGTTCTTCGTGCCCTTCGTGAGCGAAGGCCAACGAGCTGAAAATCCAGAAGCACAGGCTCAACGCAACCCAGTCGATGATTCTCATGGTTGCTGCTCCATGGCAATGGCAGTGTGTTTGGCGTGGCTGTTGCGCTGGCCGCTGAGTTTCTCCACTTCACGGGTCAGTACGGTCGGGTCGGTGAAACCGTAATAGCGCGTCCAGTGGCGGCTGTTGCCGTCGCCGACGAGGATCAGCGGCTGGTGGTTCTTGAAGTCGCCGCTGAACGTGCCGAGGCCTTTGAGGGTGGCGTCGATCGATTGCGCACTGCCGGTCAGCCAGCTCCAGCCCGGACCGTTCTGGAAGCTGCGGGCGTAGGCGTTCAGGCGTTTGGCGTCATCACGCTGCGGGTCGATGCTGATCGAGACCAGTTGCACCTCGGTGCCCACCCGCGCGCCCAGCTGTTTCTGCACTTTGCCCATGATCGACGACACCACCGGGCACACCGTGGTGCAACTGGTGTAAATGAAGCTCATGACCACGATTTTGTTGGTCACCAGATCCTTCTCCAGACGCACCGGCTTGCCGTTCTGGTCCACCAGCGCGACGTCGGCGAACTTGACCTGGGCGCTTTCCGATCGAGCGCCTTTGGCCGGCATGTCGTGCCCGGCGTGTTCATCCGCCGAGTGCGCCAGGGCTTGCCCCACGCCGATGGTCAACAGGTAGAACGTCAGCAGTCCACGGTGTGCGAATCGGTTCATGTCAATTGCCTCTTCAACGGGCATCGCCGGGCAGGACCCGAACGCTGGCAAAGGTCTTGTCATCGAAATTCGCGCCAAGGGACGCCGCACGCACGTGCAGGTACCAGGCGCCGTTCTGATCGAGCGTCACTGGGGCTTCGTAGATTCCGTTGCCGACCTCAAGGGCCGCGACTTCCCGAGCTCGCGAAGTCGGGGCTCGGAAGTAGCGCACCTGCACGTCTTTCACGCCACTGCGCTGGGCTTTCTGTTGGCCCTCAACGATGCGAAAGCGCACGGTGTACGGGCTGCCGAGGGCGGCCGTGGCGTTGTCGAGCAGGAATTCGACTTTCGGTACGCCGGGGTGTCGGCTGAGGCGGGTATCCGGTTCAACCAGCGTCGTGAAGCAATGGATGATGTTCGGCTGGTTGAGCAGGAACGCCACGTCGAAACGCCCGGCCGGAGGCAGTTTGACCCGCGCGCTGTACAGCCCCGGCTCGACTTCGCGCAGGCTGCGGTCGATGACCATCGCCGCCCGCGCCACTTGCCCGCGATTGGGGTAACCGGACATCGGTGCGTTCATGCCTTCGGCGTAGAAATAGGTGGTGTTGTCCACCGGGTTGACCACAAACACCGCGTTGTCGTCCCGCGATACCGCAAGGCTCGACGCCAGCGGCAAATCACCGGCCAGCCGTGGCGCCTGGGGCCCGGCTTCGAAACCCTGGCTGATCGGCTGGCGACCTTCGCCGAGCGATGACAGGTTGATCATCGTCACCTTGGGCGACGCCAGTCCGCGTACATAGGCGTAAGCCTTGGTGAACACCAGTTGATACGGTTCGGCGGACACGTCCAGTTCATGGACCAGCGAATCGGTGGCGGTGTCGATCACGGCCACCTGGTTTTCCAGGGTGTTGAGGACGATGCCAAATCGACCGTCGGCGCTGAAACCCATCGGGCCCAGGCCCTGTTTCATCTTGATCACCCGGCGCACGTCGAGGCTGGCGGTATCGACCACGGTCACGGTGCCGTCCTTGCCGTCGGCGACGTACACCGCCTGGGACAGCGGCGAATACGCCACCGACAAAGGGTGCGAGCCGGTCTTGAGTTGCTTGCTGAGGGTCAGGCTGGCGATGTCGATGATGCTCAGCGTGCCGTCGTCGCGGTTGGTGATGAAGGCAAACCGGCTGTCCTTGCTGAAGGCGATTTCGTGATGCCCGGCGCCGGTGGCCAGGTGTTTGAGCGGCTTCAGGCTTTGACTGTCGATCACGGTGACCCCGGACGCTTCGGCCTTCGGCGCATTGTTGCCGACCCACAGCAGGCGCTCGTCCGGTTGCAACGCTACGCGCACCGGGTGGGTGCCGGCGGCCACCGAGGCGATCAACTTGAATTGTTCGCTGTCGATCACCGCCACTTCGCCGGCGGTGGGCATGGAGATGAATACGCGTTTGTTGTCCTTCGGTGTGACCCAATCCATCGGCGGCCGCTTGAGGTCGATGCGGGCCATGGTGCTGGTGATACCGCCCACCGAGACCGACGGGTCGACCACGGAGACGCTGGCATCACGGTTCATCACCAGCAGGAAATAGCTGTTCAGGTCGAGCAGCGGCCGTGCGCCGATGCTCGATTTCAGGAACACCCCGACCCGGGATTTGCAACTCCGGTCACGGCCCTGGGCCAGGTCGGCGGCAACGGTTTCCGGGTCCAGCCAGGCACCGGGGTTGACGCCGGAAAGGGGTTGGCCCGAAGCGCTGTCACTGACCCGGAAGAGCACGTCGGCAAACTCGTCTTCGCGCAGCACACCGTCCTCGGCCAATGGCTGCATTTGCAAGGTTACGGACACGCCGTCACGCTCCAGCGTCTGACCGCTCCAGGTGTCCGGTAGCGCTATCTCGCTGAGCATGTCGGGCGGAGTCGTGCGCCAGACGCCCAACCAGATCAGCGCCAGCCCGACAACCAGCGCACAACCGGCAATTGCAGTGGTCCTGTTCATGTCACCTTCTCCCCTTACAGATCTGCGCCTGTCTTGCGGCCGCCATCGCTGGCAAGCCAGCTCCTACAATTTGCCCTGTGCGAACCCAATCCCTTGTAGGAGCCAGCTTG
>NZ_AKJI01000124.1:0-7323 GCF_000282415.1 Pseudomonas sp. GM60 | reverse complement strand
GCGAGGCACCGAACGAAAGGGGCAAGAGCCCTTGGTTACTTGGGGCTCTTCCAAGTGACTCGCCGTAAGGGCGAAACCAATAGCCGCCGTTACCAAAGAAACGGATATGCACCCAAACCAAGCAGACAACAAAAAAGGCGCCCGAAGGCGCCTTTCGCTTTACAACAGATCAACAACCGTCAGGCCATTTCAGCCGTGGTTTCAAACTCGAAGGTCAGCTCGCCGTCCTTCAGATCGATATGCACCACGCCACCATGGTCAGCCAATTCGCCAAAGAGAATCTCTTCCGCCAGCGGACGCTTGATCTTGTCCTGAATCAAACGCGCCATCGGCCGAGCGCCCATTGCCGAGTCGTAACCACCTGCCGCCAGCCAGCTGCGCGCCGCGTCGGTCACTTCCAACTGCACGCGCTTGTCTTCCAACTGCGCCTGAAGCTCGGTAAGGAACTTGTCCACCACGCTTTTGATGACCTCATGACTGAGGCGACCAAACTGGATAATGGTATCCAGACGGTTGCGGAACTCCGGCGTGAAGCTCTTCTTGATCACTTCCATCGCATCGGACGAGTGGTCCTGATGGGTGAAACCGATCGAAGCACGCGCTGCGGTTTCGGCACCGGCGTTGGTTGTCATGATGACGATCACGTTACGGAAGTCCGCCTTGCGCCCGTTGTTATCGGTCAGCGTACCGTGATCCATGACTTGCAACAGCAAGTTGAAGACTTCCGGATGCGCCTTCTCGATTTCATCGAGCAACAGCACGCAGTGAGGCTGCTTGGTAATGGCTTCGGTCAGCAGACCGCCCTGATCAAACCCGACGTAGCCAGGAGGCGCACCAATCAGACGCGATACGGTGTGGCGCTCCATGTACTCGGACATGTCAAAACGAACCAGCTCGATACCCAACGCCTTGGCCAACTGACGCGCCGCTTCGGTTTTACCGACACCGGTCGGGCCTGCGAACAGGAACGAACCGACAGGCTTGTCAGGCGACTTCAGGCCGGCACGGGACAGTTTGATCGCAGTCGACAGAGAGTCGATTGCGGCATCCTGACCAAACACCGTCAGCTTCAGGTCACGTTCAAGGTTACGCAGCAGCTCTTTGTCGGAGCTGGTGACGTGTTTTGGCGGAATCCGCGCGATTTTCGCGACGATGTCCTCGACCTGAGGCACTTCGATGCGTTTCACGCGTTTCTCGATCGGTTGCAGACGCTGGTAGGCGCCCGCCTCGTCGATCACGTCGATGGCCTTGTCCGGCATGTGCCGGTCATTGATGTAACGCGAGGCCAGTTCAGCAGCGGCGCGCAGGGCTTCATCACTGTATTCGATATTGTGATGGAGCTCGAAACGCCCTTTCAGGCCGCGCAGGATGCCGATGGTGTCTTCCACCGACGGTTCCGACACATCGACTTTCTGGAAGCGTCGTGCCAGGGCACGGTCCTTCTCGAAGATGCCGCGAAATTCCTGGAAGGTGGTCGAACCGATGCAACGGATGTCACCGGACGACAGCAGCGGCTTGAGCAGGTTCGAGGCATCCATGACGCCACCGGACGCGGCACCCGCACCGATGATGGTGTGGATTTCGTCGATGAACAGGATCGCCTGCGGACGTTTTTTCAGTTCATTGAGCAACGCCTTGAAGCGTTTCTCGAAATCGCCGCGGTATTTGGTCCCGGCCAGCAAGGCGCCCAAGTCGAGGGAATACACCACGCTGTTGGCCAGCAGGTCCGGCACCTGGTTGTCGACAATACGCTTGGCCAGGCCTTCGGCAATCGCGGTTTTACCCACGCCCGCCTCGCCCACCAGCAGCGGGTTGTTTTTGCGTCGACGCGCGAGGATCTGCGCGACACGCTCGACTTCGAGCTCACGACCTACCAACGGATCGATACGACCCTGGCGCGCGAGTTCGTTGAGGTTACTGGCATAAGCATCCAGAGGATTGCCTGAAGAAGAAGACTCACCGCCCTCGTCGTCCTGCATATCTTGCTCACCTTCAGAGTGATCGCCATGCCCCGGCACTTTGGAAATGCCGTGTGCGATGTAGTTGACGACATCAATGCGTGCAACGCTCTGCTGTTTCAGCAGGAACACTGCCTGACTTTCTTGCTCACTGAAGATCGCAACCAGCACATTGGCGCCAGTCACTTCGCGTTTGCCCGAGCTCTGTACGTGGAAAACAGCACGCTGCAGAACACGCTGGAAGCCCAGGGTAGGTTGGGTCTCGCGATCCTCGTCATGAATAGGGATCAACGGCGTGGTGGAGTCGATGAACTCCTGCAGATCATGCTTGAGTTTGTCGAGGTTGGCGCCGCAGGCACGCAAAACGGTGGCGGCAGCCTCATTGTCCAATAAGGCCAGCAGAAGATGTTCGACGGTCATGAATTCATGACGCTTCGAACGGGCCTCCTTGAAGGCAAGATTGAGGGTGACTTCGAGCTCGCGGTTTAACATAGCTTCACCTCATACCCAAGTGGTCGGCGATTAACCGTCCTTCTCGATTTCACAGAGTAGCGGATGCTGGCTTTCCCTGGCGTACTGGTTGACCTGCATGGCCTTGGTCTCGGCAATGTCGCGGGTAAACACTCCACATACTGCCCGTCCTTCTGTATGGACGGCCAGCATGACCTTGGTCGCCAGCTCGCGATTCAGGTTAAAAAACACCTCGAGCACTTCGACGACGAAATCCATCGGTGTGTAGTCATCATTAAACAAAACCACCTTGTACATCGGCGGCGCCTGTAAAGCAGGCTTGGCCTCCTGAACAGCAATGCCTGCGGAATCGTCGTCGTGTAAATCAGGGCGATCCTGATTGAATGTTAGTCGAATCTGGCTGATTGCATGCATGGAAAGAAAGGTTCGTCAGTTGTGCGAATACAGTAGTGGGGACGGTTATGAACGATTTCAATACCGACTGCCGGGTCACCTTGACTATCGGCAAAACGGTGTTACAACCAATAGAGCCCACAGTGGGTAAAAAAGGTCCGCGGAGTCAATCTTATTTACAGGATTCGACTGCGGATGTACTGGATGATACTCCAGTGATGGAGTCTGTTGCAGAGGGATATGAGCATGGCTGTCGGTAAGGTGAAATGGTTCAACAATGCCAAGGGATTCGGTTTCATCAACACCGACGCCCGCGAAGGGCAGGACGAGGACGGTAAAGAGATCGATTTCTTTGCCCATTATTCCGCCATTGAAATGGACGGGTACAAAACCCTCAAGGCCGGGCAGCTCGTGAAATTCGAGATCGTCCAGGGCCCTAAAGGCCTGCACGCCGTGAAGATTACGGCGGCGCCTGCCTCTAACGAACAGCCCACACCCGCCCCCCACAAAGAAACAGTGTCGAACTGACGCAAGCCGTTACCCAGTCATAAAAAAACCGCCCGAAGGCGGTTTTTTTGTGCCGATTCGCTTACATGTGCGAAATCAGTGCATCGCCAAACCCGGAAGACGACACCAGCTTCGCGCCGTCCATCAGACGTTCGAAGTCATAGGTCACGGTCTTCGCGGAAATCGCGCCGTTAGTGCCCTTGATGATCAGGTCGGCCGCTTCGGTCCAGCCCAGGTGACGCAGCATCATCTCGGCGGAAAGAATCAGCGAACCCGGGTTGACCTGGTCCTTGCCGGCGTACTTCGGCGCAGTACCGTGGGTCGCTTCGAACATGGCGATGGTGTCGGACAGGTTGGCACCCGGCGCGATACCGATACCGCCCACTTCCGCCGCCAGGGCGTCGGAGAGGTAGTCGCCGTTCAGGTTCAGGGTCGCGATCACATCGTATTCGGCCGGGCGCAGCAGGATCTGCTGGAGCATGGCGTCGGCGATGGCATCCTTGACGATGACGTTCTTGCCGGTTTTCGGGTTTTTGAACTGCATCCACGGACCGCCATCGAGCAGGGTCGCGCCGAACTCTTCAGCCGCCACTTCGTAGGCCCATTCCTTGAAGGCACCTTCGGTGAACTTCATGATGTTGCCTTTGTGCACGATGGTCAGCGAGTCGCGGTCGTTGTCGACCACGTACTGCAGAGCCTTGCGCGCCAGACGCTTGGTGCCTTGCAGGGACACCGGCTTGACGCCGATACCGCAGTTTTCGTCGAAACGGATCTTGGTGACGCCCATTTCTTCTTTGAGGAACTTGATGACCTTGGTCGCTTCCGGCGAACCGGCCTTCCACTCGATACCGGCATAAATGTCTTCCGAGTTTTCGCGGAAGATGGTCATGTCGACGTCGCCTGGCTTCTTGACCGGGCTAGGCACGCCTTCGAACCAGCGCACCGGGCGCAGGCAAACGTACAGGTCGAGTTGCTGACGCAGGGCCACGTTCAGGGAACGAATGCCGCCGCCGACCGGCGTGGTCAGAGGGCCCTTGATGGAAACCACGTAATCCTTGACTGCGTCCAGGGTTTCCTGAGGCAGCCAGGTGTCCTGATCGTAAACCTGAGTCGCTTTCTCCCCGGCGTAGACTTCCATCCAGGAAATTTTGCGCTCGCCGCCGTAAGCCTTCTTAACAGCAGCATCGACAACCTTGATCATGACCGGGCTGATATCAACGCCAATACCATCGCCTTCGATGAAGGGGATGATCGGGTTGTTAGGAACATTGAGAGAATGGTCCGCGTTGACGGTGATTTTGTCGCCGACTGCTGGAACCTGAATCTTCTTGTATCCCATGCTGAACTCCATTGTTTGGATTGAACATCTGGCTTCGTCCGAGCGTACCCCAGTTAAATCGGCGCGCAAACCCTATGTTCTGCCCATCGACTGCAAAGCTGCGCAGTTCGTGTTCTACAAGCCTGAAAGCAAAGGGAAAAGCGCCAAACTCAAGCACGGCCAACGACTCTACGCCCTGCACTCCCCTGCGACCTTTAGACCAATGGACGACAATCGTTACGTATGAACCATCGGCAGATTGCCAGCTACCTATGTATAATGCCGCCCGCTGACCACAGAGTCACGACGGCCGACCTCTCTAGCACGAGACTTTGGACCCGAAAAAGCAGGACTGTTACCGCAGTCCACCCGCTTGACGCTCGACTGATGCACCCAACATCACCGCGCACAAATCTCGACATTCGGCTCATGGATGACTTTGAACGAACGCGCTTACCCGGCGCCCCTCGAGTTTCTGCGCACGCTTTAGCAAAGAAGAGAGAGTTAATCCGAATATGCCCACCCGCTCGAAGATCATCTATACCTTCACCGACGAAGCCCCAGCCCTCGCCACCTATTCACTGTTGCCTATCGTAGAAGCGTTCACCGCTTCGGCTGATATCGCCGTTGAAACCCGCGATATCTCTCTTGCAGGGCGCATCCTGGCCAGCTTCCCCGAGCAATTGGGTGACAAAGCCGTAGCCGACCACCTCGCCGAACTGGGCGACCTGGCCGTTACGCCAGAAGCCAACATCATCAAGCTGCCGAACATCAGTGCTTCGGTTCCGCAACTGCAGGCCGCGATCAAAGAGCTGCAAGCCCAGGGCTTCGCACTGCCGGACTACCCGGAAACCGTGACCAGCGACGCCGACAAAGAAGCCAAGTCGCGTTACGACAAGATCAAGGGCAGCGCCGTGAACCCGGTTCTGCGCGAAGGCAACTCCGATCGTCGTGCCCCGCTGTCGGTCAAGAACTACGCTCGCAAGCACCCGCACAAAATGGGCGCCTGGGCTGCGGACTCCAAGTCCCACGTCGCGCACATGAGCACCGGCGATTTCTACGGCAGCGAAAAAGCCGCCCTGATCGACGCCGCTGACGCCGTCAAAATCGAACTGATCGCTCAAGACGGCACCACCACCGTCCTGAAAGAAAAGACCACCGTGCAAGCCGGTGAGATCCTCGATTGCGCGGTCATGAGCAAAAACGCTCTGCGCAGCTTTATCGCTGCCGAGATCGAAGACGCCAAAGCCAAGGGCGTGCTGCTGTCGGTTCACCTGAAAGCCACCATGATGAAGGTCTCCGACCCGATCATGTTCGGCCAGATCGTTGCCGAGTTCTACAAAGACGCACTGGCCAAGCACGCTGACGTGCTGGCACAGATCGGCTTCAACCTGAACAACGGCATCGGCGACCTGTACGCTCGCATCAAGGCTTTGCCTGCCGAGCAACAAGCGCAGATCGAAGCGGACATCCAGGCGGTCTACGCCGTTCGTCCTTCGCTGGCCATGGTCAACTCCGACAAAGGCATCACCAACCTGCACGTGCCGAGCGACGTGATCGTCGACGCCTCGATGCCGGCGATGATCCGTGACTCCGGCAAAATGTGGGGCACTGACGGTCAGCTGCACGACACCAAGGCTGTGATCCCGGATCGCTGCTACGCCACCATCTACCAGGCCGTTATCGAAGACTGCAAGCTGCACGGCGCTTTCGATCCGACCACCATGGGCAGCGTGCCAAACGTTGGCCTGATGGCGAAAAAAGCCGAAGAGTACGGCTCGCACGACAAGACTTTCCAGATCAAGACCAACGGCGTTGTCCGCGTGACGGACAGCAAAGGCGCCTTGTTGCTGGAGCAGTCGGTTGAAGCCGGCGACATCTTCCGCATGTGCCAGACCAAAGACGCGCCGATCCAGGACTGGGTCAAACTGGCCGTCAACCGTGCTCGCGCAAGCAGCACCCCGGCGATTTTCTGGCTGGACCCAATGCGCGCTCACGACGGCGTAGTGATCGAGAAAGTTCAGGCTTACCTGAAGGATCACGACACCTCCGGCCTGGACATCCGCATCATGTCGCCAGTCGACGCGATGGCCTTCACTCTGGGCCGCACCCGCGAAGGCAAGGACACCATCTCGGTGACCGGCAACGTACTGCGCGACTACCTGACCGACCTGTTCCCGATCATGGAACTGGGCACCAGCGCCAAGATGCTGTCGATCGTTCCGCTGATGAACGGCGGCGGTCTGTTCGAAACCGGCGCCGGCGGTTCGGCACCGAAGCACGTTCAGCAACTGCTGGAAGAGAACTTCCTGCGCTGGGATTCCCTGGGCGAGTTCCTCGCTCTGGCCGCTTCCCTTGAGCACCTGGGCGTTACTTACAACAACCCTAAGGCGCTGGTTCTGGCCAAGACCCTGGACCAGGCCACCGGCCAGTTCCTGGACAACAACAAGTCGCCATCGCGCAAAGTCGGCAACATCGACAACCGCGGCAGCCACTTCTACCTGGCGCTGTACTGGGCTCAGGCCCTGGCCGCCCAGACTGAAGACGCTGCACTGCAAGCGCAGTTCGGCGAACTGGCAAAAACCCTGACCGAGAACGAGGCGACCATCGTTGCCGAGCTCAACGCCGTTCAGGGCAAGCCAGTGGACATCGGCGGGTACTACCACGCCAATGCCG
>NZ_AKJI01000123.1:0-8015 GCF_000282415.1 Pseudomonas sp. GM60 | reverse complement strand
CGAAAGGGGCAAGAGCCCTTGGTTACTTGGGGCTCTTCCAAGTGACTCGCCGTAAGGGCGAAACCAATAGCCGCCGTTACCGAAGAAACGGATAAACCCCCAACCCCAAGTCAGACCTTGTCAATCGGCACCCCATGGTTATTCTTCCACATCAGCACCACAGCACTGGCAATCACCGCAACCACAATCAAGTAAATGTTGAACATCCACCCAATATTCTCCGAGTACAACCAGGTCGTCAGGTACGAAGCCGTCCCCCCAAACACCGCCACCCCCAAAGAAATGCAAACCCCGAACATCCGTGTGCGATAACGGGTCGGAATCTGCTCCGAAATCGAAGCCGGTTTACAGCCGGTGATAAAGCCCACCAACAACAATCCAGCCGTCTGCGCCACCATCAACGTCCACGGTTCACTGGAAATCATCCCCCACAGCGGGAACAGCGTCGCGGCGATCCCGAGCAACGAAATCAGCGCCGAAATCTTGCGTCCCCACTGATCCGAGATCCAGCCCGAGATCGGCAAAAACACCAGGTAAATGACCTGAGCAATGCAACTCATGGTGAATGCACTACGCGGGTCCATGCCCTTGACACTGATGGCGTAGATCGACGCCGAAGTCACCCACGTGTAATACGTCAACGTGGCGCCCGCTTCATACAGAAACAACCGAACGCCGTGCTGAATGATTGTGCCGCGACTCCACGCCGGTTCTTCGCACGTACCACCGGCACTTGGGCTGTGCTCGCTTTCCATCATGTTGCGACGCAGCCACAAGGCAACCACCGCTAACAGGCCACCGGTGGCGAAGGGGATACGCCAGCCCCATTCCTGCATTTCACTGACCGACAGCAACGACGTCAGCAAGGCCATGTAAAACGTCGCCAGCAACGATCCGCAACCCACCGCGAGAAACACCGTGCTCGACCACAACCCGCGACGTTTCGGCGGAGCGATTTCGGCGATGTAGGCGTAAGAGGTGGTGGTTTCTCCACCGTGGGCAAAGCCCTGTACCAGCCTGGCCAACAGCAGGAGCGCCGACGCCCAGCTGCCAATTGCGTCATACGAGGGGATGAACGCAATCAGCAAACTGGCGCTGGCCATCAGCAGCATGGTGCTGAGCAGCACCATGCGCCTGCCGAGTCTGTCGGCAAGGATGCCAAAGAAGATGCCGCCAATCGGCCTTAACAGGAACCCGGCGGCAAACACTGCCAGCGTGTTGAGGAGGGCAGAAGTGGCGTTGCTTTTATCGAAGAGTGCCGCCGCGATGTACACCGATGCGACGGTATAGATCGTCCAGTCGAACCATTCCAGCAGGTTGCCGACGCCGGTGGCCATCAATGACTTTCTGCGCAAGGTGGTACGTGTTTTGGCCTGCCCGATCGAGTAGTCGGGCATGGTCTCGGTGATGTTATTCATTGTTGGCTCCGAGATGTTTCATGAACCACGGGATGTGGTGGGTAACGATGAGTTGCGTAAAGCTCCCTGAAAAAACGAGATGTCCCTGAATGCAAAACCTTGTAGGAGCCAGCTTGCTGGCGATCCAGGCACCGCGGTGTGTCAGGTGCACCGTGGTGATTTCATCGCCAGCAAGCCGGCTCCTACAGGTGGCGTCCGCGGATCAGGCGCGCAGATGCGCCAGCGCTACTTCCTCGATGCCGGCGGCATCCAGTTTGTAGTGCTCGTACAAGTGCGTCGGTGGTGCGATCAGGCTGTACTCGTCGTAGATGCCGTGGCGCTTGAGTTTCACGCCGACGCCTTCATCCGCCAGCACTTCGGCCACCGCAGCGCCCAGGCCACCAAGCACGTTGTGCTCTTCGACGGTCATCATGCGTTTGCTGCGTGCAGCGGCGCGCAGGATGGCGTCACGGTCGATCGGCTTGATCGACGCCATGTCGATCACGCCCACCGAACGCCCTTCGGCATTCATTTTGCGAGCCGCCGCCAGTGCCGGATGTACGGTGATGCCGCAGGCGATGATGGTCAGTTCCTCGCCTTCGAAGTGTTCATGAGCCTTGCCGAATTCGAAGGTCACGCCGTCTTCGTAAACGATCGGATCGCGACCGCGACCGATGCGGAAGTACACCGGCTTGTCGTAGGTGGCCGAGGCTTTGATCGCTGCGACCAGTTGCGCGCCGTCCGCCGGCGACACTACCGCCAGATCAGCGATCGAGCGCATGGTGGCGATGTCTTCGGTGGCGTGGTGCGAGGTGCCATAGAAGCCCAGGGAAATGCCGGTGTGGTGCCCGATCAGGCGCACCGGTTGCGCCGAGTAGGCGACGTCCATGCGGATCTGTTCGCAGCACAACAAACCGAGGAACGAGGCGAAGGTCGCCACGAACGGCATCACTCCGCACGTGGCCAGACCGGCGGCGGCCGTGACCATGTTCTGCTCCGAGATACCGAATTGCAGGTAGCGCTCGGGGTAGCGGCTGGCGAATTTGTTCAGGCCGTTGGAGTACTGCAGGTCGGCGGAACCGGCCATCACCGGATACCCGGCCTCAGTCAGCTCAATCAGCGCATCGGACAAATACGACAGGCCAGGGTTGAGCGCGTTAAGGCCACGGTACTGCCAGGAATTGGGGGAAAGAGGGGCATTCATGTTCAGATCTCCATGGCTTCAATTTCAGCGATAGCGCGTTTGGCGTCTTCCGGGTCGAGGTAACCGAGGTGCCAGCCGGGTTCGGTTTCCATGTAGGAAACGCCTTTGCCCTTGATGGTTTTGGCGATGATGCACACCGGCTTGTCGCGGGTTTCATCGGCTTTGACACGGCGCAGGGTTTCAGTCACTTCGGCAATGTTGTGGCCGTCGATGACGTGCACTTCCCAACCGAACGCGCGCCATTTTTCGTCCAGCGGTTCGATGCCGATCACGTCGTCGACCGAGCCGTCGAGCTGGAAGCCGTTGCGGTCGACAATCGCGATCAGGTGCCGGGCTTTGTGATGAGCGGCGCTCATTGCGGCTTCCCAGACCTGGCCTTCCTGCATTTCACCGTCTCCGAGCATGACGAACACGTCGTAGACTTCGCCGGTGAAACGCTGCGCCAGGCACATGCCCAGGCCGCCGGAGAGAGCGTGGCCGATGGAGCCGGAAGAGAAGTCGATGCCGGGCACTTTGCGCATGTCAGGGTGATCGCCCAAAGGGCTGCCCAGGCGCGTGTATTCATCGAGCCACTCCTTGGGGAACACGCCAAGGTCCGCCAGGATCGGGAACTGGCCCACGGCAGCGTGGCCCTTGCCCATCAAGAAGCGGTCGCGGCCCGGCCATTTCGGTTCGTCGGGGCGAATGGTCATCACGTCGTAGTACAACGCCGAGAACAATTCGGCGGCGGAAAACACCGAGGTGTAGTGGCCGGTCTTGGCGATTTCAATCAGGCGGATCGTTTCCAGGCGGACGAATTTCGCCCGGTCTTTCAACATCCTTACGGTCTCGGCGGACGGCACAAAATTGCTGGCTTTCCACTGTTCGAGTGTTTTGCGGGGTGCAGACATCTCTACCTCCAATCACAGGCATGAATTTGTTGAAGTTGAATCTCAGCGGCGGGGTTTGAACTTCACCCGGATAGTGGTGGGTTCAACGGCGCTTTTGAGTCGGTGCTCAGTGGGTCAGGCCTTCCAGCGCGCGCATCGCCCCGATCAGTTCGTCACACGTCAGTGCGTCGCCCGATACCGAGAGAAAATTGCGAGCGTGAGGCGCTTTCAAGGTGGGCTCGGCCACTTGCATCAACACCGAATCATCGATGTTGAGTACGCCCAGTTCGGTCAAGTTGCGGGGCAGGCCGATGCGTTGATAGAAGCTCAACATGTCGCCCATGAGTTCGGCGTCGCGATCTTCCAGTACCAACTGCACGAGTAAGCCGTAGGCCACCTGGAAACCGTGGACCTGCTGTTGCGCGCCGGGGATTTTCGACAGGCCACGGGTCATCGCGTGGGCAATGGACAAGCCGCCGCTTTCGAACCCCAGGCCGCTCATCAACAGCACCGCTTCAATCAGGTGGTCGAAGGCGACCGTGACCTCGCCGGTACCGGCCTGCGCCAGCGCAGGTTCGGCGTATTGGCGAATGATGTGATAGCACTCGCGGGCGAGCACCAACCCTGACAATGCCGGGCGGGCACCAAACATGTTCACGCCACCGGACTTGTAGCACTGCTCGGCTTCGAATTTTTTAGTCAGCGCATCGGCAATCCCCGCGAGCAAGAACTGACGTGGTGCCTCGGCGATCAACGCGGTGTCCACCAGCACATAGCGCGGGCTGACCAGCAAGTGGCCGACTTCGCTCAGTTGATGGTGGGCGTCGTAGACCACGTAGTTTTTCGACGTGGGTGCATCGTTGGAGGCCACGGTCGGCATGGTGATCAGCGCACGACCCGAGGTGTGGGCGAGAGCCTTGCCGGCGTCGATGCACTTGCCGCCACCGACAGCGAGGATCATGTCGAACTCGACCTCTGAAGCCGCCGTTCTCAGACCGGCGATGCCGTCGGCGGTGATCTCGCCGTCGAAGGTGATGTAGTGCAACTCGACACCATATTGCGCAGAGGTGGCATCGAGGCGTTGCCGGATCAGGCCCAGCACATAACTGTCGATGACCACCACGGCCTGGCGTCCGCAGTGCGCCAGATAAGTGCCCGCCTGGGCGAGCACTTCAGTGCCTTGGACATACCGTCCGGGCGAGCCGAAAACCAGATTCATTCAGAACCTCTCACTTCACTGCTTATTGTTATTCGAGGACTCGGCGACAGGCTGCCGGGGTCTCGGTCTTGTTGTGATGCATGATATATCATGTATTTGAACGGTCAAGCGCTCAAGCGACGAGATGACCTCAGGCGATCGAATAACCGCCGTCGACCGGCAAGGTTGCCCCCGTCACATAACGTGCGTTGTCCGACACCAGGAAGGCGATTACGTTGGCCACGTCTTCCGGCTCCCCCCAGCTCTTCATCGGGATACGCGCCATGATCCCTTCGGATCGCGTCGGGTCCTCGAACGCTCGGCGCGACAGGTTGGTCATGATCCAGCCCGGCGCCACGGCATTGGCCCGCACGCCATCGGTCGCCCAGGCCACGGCCATGCAGCGGGTCAGTTCGGAAATGGCGGCTTTGCTCGATGCATAGGCCGGGGTCTTGGCGGAGCCGAAAATCGCCAGCATCGAGGCGAAATTGACCACCGCCCCGCGCGCGGCTTTCAGGCCGGGCAGGGCCGCGTTGGTGATGCGCATTACGGCGGTGAGGTTGACGTCCATTACGCGGCTGAAGCCTTCCAGCGCCCACTCGCGGTTGTGGTCAATGATGCCGGCGGCATTGACGATGGCGTCGATGCGCTCGAACGGCTCGAAGAAGCCGCTGACCGCTTCGTCGTCGGTCACGTCCAGTTCCCGATAATGAATGCCCTCGACCCGTTGCTCGGGCTCGCCGAGCCCCACGGTGAACACCTCATAACCGTCCGCGTGCAGACGTTGAGCAGTGGCCAGGCCGATGCCGGAGCCGCCGCCAGTCACGATTGCAGTCTTTTTCATGGTCTTTCCTTATGCAGGGGAGGCGGGCGCATCAAACGCCCGATCTGGAAAACAGAAACTCGGCCAGCAGATCGATCTGGCCGGTGATCATGTGCGCACCTTTATGGATGATGCAGCCACGCACGGCGGCGGCGCTCAGCAGCGGGGTGATGTCCGGGTTCATCACCACTTCACCGACCACCGTGCCGGGGGCTAGGGTTTCGACGGGCAGCGGCAGCGGGTCCTCGGCTTTGAGGCCCAGCGCGGTGCCGTTGATCACCACATCGAAACCCGTCGCGTCGGCGAGGCCGGCGCTGACCAGCCGACCGGGGAACATCTGCCGCAGTTCATGAGCCAGCGCTTCAGCCTTGGCCGGCGTGCGGTTGCTGATCACCAACTCTTGAAGAGGCTCGGCGAGCAGTGCGTGAGCAATGCCCGTTGCTGCGCCCCCCGCACCGAGCAATAAAACGCGTTTGTTGCTCAGGTCATGGCCCTGCTTTTTCAGGCCAGCGACAAAGCCGTCGCCATCGAACATACGCCCGCTGAAACGGCCGTCGGGCAGGCGTTTGGCGACGTTGCACACTTGCAACAGACTGGCTGTGCCTTTGAGCTCATCGCACAATTTCGCCACCTCAAGCTTGTGCGGCACGGTGACAATCACCCCCGCCAGGTTTTCAATCCCGCGCAAACCTTCCCACGCCGTAGCGAGGTTGGCCGGTGAGACTTCCCAGGGCACCAACACGCCGTCGTGGCCGAGACGTTCCAGCAGCGGGTTGAAAAATTCCGGGGTGCGCAGGTGTTTGGCAGGGTAGGTGAGATGAACCACGACCCGGGTTTTACCGGTGATAGGCATTGCCATGTTCCTTTGTGATTTTGTTGTGATGCATGATATATCCTCAATGTGAGCGTGAGTCAACACGGTGGTGAATCCAGACGCAGTAGCGGTGGAAAACCGATGATGTATCATGCGTTATTCGCGCTTGAGGCCTGCAGGTCAGTCAATCTGCCGAGCCGGCGCACCTTCATTGAACCTGGAGATCGAGTAACCGTGACCGTGCATAAGCCCATTGATAAAGGCAACTTGAGCGAACGGGTGTATTCCATTATTCGCACCGCGTTGATGGACGGGCAGTACCAACCCGGCGACCGGCTGCGTATCAGTACGCTGGCCGAGGAATTCGGTGTGTCGATCACCCCCGTGCGGGAAGCGATTTTCCGTCTGGTCAGTGACCATGCGCTGGACATGAAAGCGGCGACCTCGATCTATGTGCCGGAGCTGACGGTCAGCCAGCTGCGTGAAATCCAGTTGATCCGCCATTTGCTGGAAGGCGAGGCGGCCGGCGTGGCGGCCCAGCGGATCACCCAGCCGGAACTGGAGAAACTCGAAGCCATTCAGGACGCGTTCCAGAAGGCGGTCTCGGTCGACTACAAACAGGCGGCGCTGCTCAACCGCGAGTTCCACTTCGGTTTGATCTCTGCGGCGCGCATGCCCGTGGTGTCGAAAACCCTGGAAAACATGTGGGTCATCATGGGGCCGCTGCTGAGCCGGTTTCATGCCGAGGTGCCCAAGCGAGAGTTGGCCAGCGCCAAACACAAGCATTTCGAAGTGCTGGACGGCTTGCGTACCCGTGACTCGGCCAAAGCCAAAGACGCCATGCAGGCCGATATCGCCTGGGGCGAGCTGATGATCGATTGGCTTGAGAAAAAGGAAAACCTCGCTGAGGCATAACCACCGCGCCTCTGTCGCATCAAGCTGAACCTGCCGCCCGAGCTCCACATCAGGAGCCTCGGGCGCTGTCGTTTTATGGCCGGACGGGGTGGGCACTGGAACGTTCAGTCGGGCAATCCACTTGCCACCTTCGCCACCTTTGAGCGGTCAACCTTGAGGGCTTCAGTATCGTTGCCAGCCCTCCCGAGCAGAACGCCTGATTGCGCAAAGGTGTTTTGAACAGGATTCAGCAATCTCTCCGAGGTCTTTGCGTTATGGGTTTCGGTGTCGGGGTTTTCTGTGATTTTTCGAGACGCCGGACTCGCCCGGGGTTTTGCTCTGATCCGTATTTTTCTGTGCTATCTGCATCTGTCATGTACTCGGCCTGCGGCCCACAATGACCGCACGGTCCGCAGTCGCGGTAGCCACTGAACCGCAAGCTCATCATGTAGGAGGCCCCATGCCCAAGATGGCCATTTTTCTGGGTGGATTTCTGCTGTTAACCATTTTGATCGGTGCCTTGGCCACGATCTCTCCGACCTGATTCCTTCCTTCAATGCGCAATAAGCACAACGCCTCCACTTGGGAGGCGTTGTTGTTTCAGCGGTACCGTTTATTTACAAGAATCCATCGATGAACCCCGTAACCTGTAGGAGCCGGCTTGCCGGCGATGGCGTCATCACGGCTACCACCGCTTCGCCAGCAAGCTGGCTCCTACAGGTCGGGTATAACCCGCAATTTGTAGGAGCTGGCTTGCCGGCGATGGCGTCATCACGGCCGCCACCGCTTCGCCAGCAAGCCGGCTCCCACAGGTCA
>NZ_AKJI01000122.1:0-52646 GCF_000282415.1 Pseudomonas sp. GM60 | reverse complement strand
CCGGAGCGAGGGCATGCCGAGCATTAGCGAGGCACCGAACGAAAGGGGCAAAAGCCCTTGGTTACTTGGGGCTCTTCCAAGTGACTCGCTGTAAAAGCGAAACCCATAGCCGCCGTTACCACAACAACGGATATGTACCCCCCCAAAAAAAAACGTCGCCGGCCTCAAGCAAGCATCGACATCAACCCCCCCTGACGATCAAGTTTGGCCAGCTCGTCAAACCCTCCAACATGCACATCACCGATAAAAATCTGCGGCACGCTACGGCGCCCGCTACGGCTGAGCATCTCCTCAAACTTCCCAGGTTCCGATTGAACGTTTATTTCCTGTGCCGCAATGCCTCGGCTGGCCAGCAAAATCTTGGCGTTGCGGCAGTAAGGGCAAGTGTCAGTGGTATAGAGCGTCACGGTGTTCATCAGCGGTTCTCCCGAATAGACAGTCGTTCAAGCATCGATGGCCGGAAAATCAATCTCGGTCAGGGCGACGTTGTTGAGGTAATTGGTCAAGGTCTGCGAGGCCACGTGAGCGATCACTTCGACAATCTTGCTGTCGTTGATCCCGGCTGCCCGTGCCGCTGCGATCTGCTCGCTGCCCAGATGGCCACGGCTTTCAGTGATCTGCCGGGCAAGAGTGGCAAAGGCATTGAGCTGGCCGCTGCGGGCGCTGAGGATGTCTTGCGCGGACAACCCGGCCTTGCCGGCAAACAATGTGTGGGCCGCGAGGCAGTAGTCGCACCCATTCACCTGGGACGTGGCGAGGAAGATCGCTTCTTTCTCGGTGGCGCTCAGTGAAGTTTTACCGAGGGTCGCAGACTGTTGCAGATAAGAGGACAGCACGGCGGGAGCATGCGCCAGGGTCTTGAAGACATTGGGCAAAAAACCGATTTTTTTCTGCACGCCTTCCAGCAGCGGGCGAGTGGCGTCGGTGGCGTGTTCGAGGCTCAGGGTGTTGATGCGGCTCATGGTGGATCTCCGTAGATGACGGCGCGGTGTGCGCTGGGTACGGGGTCCATGCTAATGACGAGTGCTGGTCTATTGGCTGCAAATCGTCGAGGATATGCGACTGATCGTCCAGATATGCCATCAGGAGCCTGTCCATGGATCGCTTGTCCACCTTGCTCAGCCATTTCGGCGTCAGCGCCGGTACCTTCCACAGCGGGACCTTTTGCGGCACCACCGGTTTTGACGGTGATCAGGCCTGCGGGCACCTCCATCTGCTGCAATCCGGCGAGCTGACCCTGAAACTGGCCGATGAGCGCGCGATTGAGCTCAATACACCCACCTTGATTTTCTTCCCTCGGCCTTACCGCCACCGATTGATTGCCGCTGACACGTCCGACACGCAACTGGTGTGCGCCTCGCTGACGTTCGATGGCGGTGCGGGGAATGCGCTGGCGGCGGCGTTGCCCGATTACCTGGTACTTGATCTCGATGAAGTGCCGACCATGGCCGGTACGCTGGACTGGCTGTTCAACGAAGCCTTCGGTGGCATTTGCGGTCGTGAAGCGATGATGGACCGCTTGTTCGAAGTGCTGGTGATCCAGTTGCTGCGGCACATTCTGACCAATCGCGAACAAAGCCCCGGCATGATGGCCGGTCTCGCCGACCCTCGCCTGGCACGCTCGTTAAGCCTGATGCACGACACGCCCGGCAAGTCCTGGACTGTGGCTGAGTTGTCGACGGCGGCCAACATGTCCCGGGCCAGTTTTGCCGAACACTTTCGTCAGGTGGTGGGGCAGACCCCGGTGGATTACCTGGTGAGCTGGCGCATCAGCCTGGCCCAGAAACGCTTGCGTGAAGGCAAGTCCATTGCCCTGATTGCCGATGAAGTGGGGTATGAAAGCCCTTCGGCGCTCGCCCGGGCATTTCGGCGCAAGACCGGCGTCAGTCCACGAGAGTGGATGCATGGCGGCCAGCGTCGATAGTTTTTTGTCGCCGGTGTTTCGGCAGGGGGAAAAGCAAAGCATTCAGGCCCGTTTTCGGCAGGGCTGATGCCCATGTTTGAGTCGTTTCAAGGAGATAGAGACCCTTGTTGTGATGAGGACTAATTGTCGATTTATTGACGCCATTCTGCCTTGATTTTTATTTTAGTTTATTGTTGTGACAGAGCATTGACGTGCTGGCTATGTGCTTATAGGCTCCAATCAGCTGGGTAACGAATCCTTCATTCGATATCAGGAACACCCTGTGTGCAGGGAGGCGGGCTTCAATGCGTTCATCACTGGTTCTCAAATCCGTTTTGTTCTGCGTGCTCTTTAATGGTGCGGCCATTGCCACCGCACAAACGGCCAATTTGACCCGTGAAATTAACCGCATGGGCGATGCTTGCCAAGCGTATGGTCCAAAAGCGGGCATGACCGCCGCCGAGCAGGGTGGTGCCCCTTCAACCGTAGCAAACGGTCCTGGCGCGGCAGCTTCGGCCAGCGATACCAGCTTCGCTGATACAGCAAAAAATCAAATCAACAGCCTTATAGAATCCGCCACCAAGGTGGGCACCACCGTCAATAGTTCTTCCTGTGACGGATTAATGGCGCAACTTGCCATTGACAAGTTAACGGCAGATTCAGGTACGCAAAGTAAAGTTTTGAGTGGCGGGGATGATGCCCTCACCAATCAATCGAATGCAGTTCCGTTAGCTGCTGCCGCCTGGTTGTTTTCATCCGCGTTATTCGGTTTTGTTATGGTCGCCAACCGGCGGAAGGTGTAGCTAGCTTTTTGTTTTTGCTGGCGATTGTGTGGCGCATTGACACTAGTGATTGATATCAATTTGATCTGCTAGTGGGTTTGGCGATGTATTAGCTGAATGACGGGCTCTATTAAACAGAGTGCTATTAATTTGGCAGGCAGACATCGAGGACGATATGTTTAACGACAACTTATTGTTAAATAAAAAACTTCCTTCGCCAGCTGTTTCCCGGCAGGCAATAGAGGCGTCGGGCCGACGAAAACCGGACGGCGTCGAGCGCAAAAAACTGCCCCTTGATCGTTTCCTTGACCTGAAAATGAGCAAGAGTGATTTACCCCGGATTTTATGCAAGACTCTTGGCAAGGCTACTTAGGCGGAGGGATCCCGATGTCGCGTTTCTGGTTACCTGTGGTCTGCGCGCTGGCAGTTATGCCCAGCATTTCCAATGCCGTCGCAAACGATGCTGCATACCGGTTGAGTCCGGGTGACAAGCTTGCCGTTTCCGTTTGGGGCGAAGACAAGCTCAAGCAGGACGTGATCGTTCTTCCCAACGGAAGCATTACCTTCCCGCTGGCAGGGCAAGTCGATGTGGCGGGTCTCGATACCACCGCAGTCGAAGAGAAAATTGCTGCCAAGCTTGTAAAGTACATACCCGATCCGCAGGTGAGCGTTGTCGTCACCAGCACGGATGGCAATCTCGTGTACGTGCAGGGCAAAGTGTTGAAGCCAGGCAGTGTCCATTTATCAGGTCAAACGTCAGTGCTGCAGGTTTTGAGCGTGGCGGGCGGGCTCGACAAGTTTGCCGACAAGGATGAAATCAAGGTCGTGCGACTCACCGGGTCCAAGCAACAAATCCTGCCAGTCAATTACGGCGATCTGATGTCCGGGCGTGACATGTCCACCAATATTCTCCTCCAGGCCGGCGATACGCTGGTCGTGCCTTAGACTTGCGCGATGCATTAAGGATTACCTTGCTTGCTCTTCGAACCACCGGGGTTGCCACTGCAACCCTGATCCTGTCGTGTTCCGGTGTGGCCCATGCGGCGACCTGGCAATCATCAATCGCGGTGCCTTCTACTGTCGAGTACGACAGCAATCCACTGTTGCTCACGAGTGGCGAGAAGGGCGTGACCCGCACCATCATCGCCCCCGAGTACGGCCTTGTCGGCACTGCCGGTCGGGATGAGTTTCAATTCGGTCTCGGTGTATACGTCGTGCGCTCTTCCGATACCGACATCGTGACGGACCGTGAGGACCCCCGATTGAAACTGGGGTGGCAGCGCGAAACCGAAACGGGCGGTTTTGGACTCACGGCCAAGTATGAAGAGAGTTCAACGCTCTCCACTGCCGTTCAGGAAACCGGCGTAGTGGCGGCCGATGGCACGCAGAAGCTTTATACCCTGGGCGGCAACTGGAGCAGGGCTCTCAGCGAGCGAAGTACCTTGCTCAACGAGACTGACTACACTCATGTCACTTACGACATTCCCACCCTGATCAACTACGACGAGCTGGCCACCCGCTTGACGTGGAACTACGCGTGGAGCGAGCAGACCGAGGTGTTCACCCGTTTAGGCGTCAGACGCTACGAACCTGAGAAGGGCTCCACGGTGGCGTCTTCCTCAAACAGCTATACACCCACGGTCGGCGTGAATTTCCTGGTCTCCGAGCAGTTCAAGGGCACGGTGTACGCAGGCATCAATCAGGTTTCCGGTTCGGGTGAAGGTCCAAGGGGCCAGGGCGGATTGACCTTGCAATACACCGGCGAGCGGTTTGATGCACTCGTCGACGCCGGTCGCAGTACGGTCGCCAGCGGTGACGGCGGGTTCGTCGAGACGGATAGTCTGAGGGGAGCATTCAGTTACGCCATTGATGAGATTCGACGCACCGGTTTTGATGCCTACTGGCAAGACAGCAAAGGCCAGACGCCGAACACCCTGAGTAATTACAGTGCCTGGATCAGTCAAGAACTCTCGCCTTTTTGGATTGCGCGCCTATCCTTCACGTACAAGGAGCGCCAGCAGGACGGCTTGCCGGATGCCAGCGCAAATATTGTCGGGTTGACCCTGGTTTACAGTTACCCCGGACTCTGAAATTCAGGTGTGTGAGAAATATGGCCTCTGAATACGAAATGTCGGTCAACGACTACATAGCTATCGTCAAACACCACGCCGTGCTGTTGATGGTGAGTTGCGCGGCCATACTTGGCGTGAGCATCGCGGTCGCGATGTCGCTTCCGCCCACGTTCGAGTCCTCGGGCACGATCCTGATCGAGTCGCAGCAGATCTCGCCTGAACTGGTCGCGGCAAACAACGGCACCTTCGCCGATGAGCGCATCGAGGTCATTCGCCAGCGTGTGATGACCCGGGAGAATCTTGCCGCGATCATCGACAAATACAATCTGTTCTCTTCTCAAGGCCGGAATTTGAGCGTTTCCGAGAAAATCGATGAAATGCGCAATGCGATTGGAGTCACCCTGGTCAGCGCCGCGATCAAGGGGCGCGGGGAAGTGACGATTGCGTTTCGACTTTCCTTTGAGCACCGTCAGCCAGAGATTGCCAACAAAGTGGCCAACGAGCTGGTGACGCTGTTCCTGAATGAAAACATCAGGCAGCGCACCGAGCGCGCCAATGAAAATACAGAGTTCGCAAAGCAGGAGGCGGACAAGCTCGAGGTTGCCCTGAATGCCCAGGATAATCTCGTGGCAGACTTCAAGCAGAAGCACAGCAATGCGCTGCCCGAGAATCGGGAATTGCTCACCAACATGTTGACGCGCGCCGAAAACGACCTCAAAGAGGTCGACCGTGACTACAAGGCTGCCCGTGAGGATTTGCGTTTCAACGAGTTGGAGCTTATCGCTGCCAATGCCGGCGGAGTGACCACGCCTGGAGTAGCGGGTGCAGCCGCTGAGAAACCTCAGGATCTGAACAGCCTCAAGGCCGAGTACGTCCGTTTGCAGACGCTGTATACCGAAGCCCACCCCGATGTGCGTGCCGTGAAGCGCAAGATTGCTGCACTTGAGAAGAACACTGCGGTGGCGGGTAGTGCGGCAGTGCCCGTCAGTATGGATGTAGCGAAGGCTCAGGCGCGGATCGCCGCCACCGAAGCGCGTATCAAGTCACTGGCCGATCAGAAGCAGCAGACGCTGCGGAAAATATCCGAATACGAAGCGCAGATTATTGAAACGCCACAAGTCGAGCGTGGCCTGATCACTCTGATGCGCGACCATGACAACGCGAAAAAGAAATATGAGGAAATGCGCGCCAAGGAGATGAGTGCCAGAATTTCCGAAAGCCTGGAACAGGAAAACAAAGCGGAGCGTTTTGTTCTCCTGGAGTCGCCGTTGATGCCTGAAAAGCCGGTACGGCCGAACCGAAAGAAAGTGGTTGCCATGGGCTTCATCCTCGCCCCGGTGGGCGCTAGCGCATTGGTGATGCTCCTGGAAATGCTGACCCAGCGCGTGCGTGGAGCTGAAGCCCTGGGCAGTGTGTTGGGGCGGCGTGTACTGGTTGCCATTCCCTACATTCACACCAAGGCGGAGCTGGCGAGCCGCAAGAAGTGGCGAACGCGGTTGATCATTTGTGGGATAGTGGCAATTGTGATCTTTCTGGTGCTCCTGCACTTCCTCTACATGCCACTGGATCTTTTGATATTTAAAGTTTTGGGCCGGTTTGCATAAGGAATACAGCCATGGAAATAAACAAGCCCGATACCGAAGGTGATGTACAACAGTCCTCCTCGGCTCTCGTGACCACGCCAAAAGCCATGACCGCAACCGGGCACTCTGCGGGTCTGAATGCGCTCAGCTATGTGCAAACCAAAGTTGTGCCTTTGCGCCCGGACCATCTCGAGCGCAACCGCATTGTGGCGTACAACAAGAATTCGAACATGGGCGGGGCGTTCGATCTGCTGCGCACGCAAGTTCTGAAAATCATGGAAGAAAACGGCTGGCGTACACTTGCCATCACCTCGCCGACGCCGGAGGCAGGCAAGACGGTCCTGGCGATCAACCTGGCAATGAGCATCGCCCATCACACTACCAAGACTGCATTGCTGGTGGATTTTGACTTGCGTCGTCCGACGGTGGGTGCCTGCCTGGGGCTGCCGATGGAGAAGTCGCTCAATGAATACCTGGCCGACGAAGCAGAACTGCAAGAGGTTCTGGTCAACCCGACCTTGCCGCGCTTTGTAGTCCTGCCGACCCGTAAACCGATTCCTCTCTCCACCGAGGTGTTGTCATCGCCCGCAGTGACCCATTTGATTAGTGATCTGCGTGAACGCTACAACTCGCGTATCGTGATTTTCGACTTGCCGCCAATCCTCAGCTCGGACGATGTGATTACCGTCCTGCCCAAATTCGACTGCGTTCTGCTCGTGGTCGCCAACGGCATGAACAGCAAGAAAGAGATCGAGGAAAGCCTGCATCACCTGGGCTCAGCCAATCTGATTGGCACGGTGCTGAACAAGGCCGAGCCGCAAAACCGCTCTTACTACTAGCGCGTCACCCTTCGGCGCATGGCGCTCAATGCGCCAGCGCCGACTGTCAGTGCCAAGGGTGCTTCTGCTCCCACTTCCAGGCGTGCGTCACGATCTCTTCAAGCGAGGCAAATTGTGTTTGCCAGCCCAGTATTGCGTTGGCCTTTCGTGGATCGGCCACCAGCCGTGGCGGGTCGCCGGCACGGCGGGGCGCTTCACTGACGCAGAAGTCCTGGCCGGTAACACGACGCGCAGTGTCTATCACTTCCTGTACTGAAAACCCTTGGCCGTTACCGAGGTTGAACGCCGTGCTTGCGCCCCCGGCCAGCAGATAATCCACGGCGAGTGCGTGAGCGGCAACGAGATCGACCACGTGGACGTAGTCGCGAATACAGGTGCCGTCCGGCGTGTCGTAATCCCGACCAAATACGGTGATGGATTCACGTCGGCCCGAGGCCGCTTGCAGGATCAGTGGCAGCAGGTGGGTTTCCGGTTCATGGCGTTCACCCAGCTGTCCTTCAGGGTCGGCGCCGGCGGCATTGAAGTAGCGCAGGCAGACCGATTTCAGACCGTAGGCGCGGTCGAAGTCTTCCAGCATCTGCTCCACCATCCACTTGCTGCGGCCATAAGGGTTGATGGCAGCCTTGGGATGTTCTTCATCGATGGGCACGTACACCGGGTCGCCATAGACGGCGGCGGTCGAAGAAAAAACCAAGTGTTTGACCTTCGCACGCACCATGGCTTGTAGCAGCGTCAAAGTAGCGGCGAGGTTGTTCTGGTAATACTTGGCAGGTTCGGTGACGGATTCGCCGACCTGGATAAATGAAGCGAAGTGGAACACCGCATCAAAGTGCTCTGTGGCAAATACAGCGTCCAGGGCTTGCGCATCGGCGATGTCCAGTTCGACCAGTTTTCCGCCCGGCAAGGCGCTGCGGTAGCCAGTGGAAAAG
Organism: Pseudomonas sp. GM60; assembly: GCF_000282415.1. Classification (NCBI taxonomy): domain Bacteria; kingdom Pseudomonadati; phylum Pseudomonadota; class Gammaproteobacteria; order Pseudomonadales; family Pseudomonadaceae; genus Pseudomonas; species Pseudomonas sp. GM60. Next base: position 44,538 of record NZ_AKJI01000122.1, on the reverse strand, counting down.
TTGTCTGCCACCACCAGCTCATGACCCGCACGCAGCAATTGCTTAACCATGTGCGAGCCGATGTAGCCTGCGCCGCCAATCACCAAAAATTTCATCCTGGCCTCCTGGAAACTGTTCCTGTGCAAGCGGATTACAACCTCAGCGGGTGGCGTTTTTTCTCAAAAACAACCAATTGGACATCTGCAGGTCGTCGAACTTGATCGTATAGCGTCCATCAACATAGGTCGCGGGCAGTTTCTTCATTTGCGCGAGCGTGCCGTGGGTGAATAGCGTCAGGCCAGGCGGTGCCTGGATGCTCAGCGTGCCTTCCAGAGGCTCCACGTAAAACGGTGTTTTTTCGTCTTCTTTGGGGACGGCGCGGGTGCCCAATGAAATCAGCAAATCCTTCGATTGTCCGAGGGGGGCGTTGTCCAGGCTCTGCACCACCACACTGGCATTCGCCGTTTTCACTTGCACCTTGATGTTGCCCAGGCTGATCGATTCGCCGCCGATCCAGCCGGTGGCAGCCTGGCTACGCGGCGTATCGATGGTGTAGACGCCTTGGTTCCAGTTGCGCTTCAGTTCGCCGGTGTCTGTGGTCGACTCGCTGGCATTGGCGTCCAGCAACGATTGGTCAGGGTCATGAAACACCTGTGCATTGCTCGCGATAGCGCCCGACTGCAACCAGGGCAGTTCTGGCGTCTGAGGCATTGCGATTTGCAGCTTGCCTTTCTCCATGGCGGTGCGCAGCAGCGCGGAGTTGGCCGGCGTGATCGGATGGTTGAACAGGGTGCTTGGTGTCGGCGCGAAGACATACGTCGTGTTGGCTTCGCTGACGTCACCGCGACGATAGAGCAAGGCGGCGGCGGGCAGGGTGGCCAGCATGGCGGGGTCGTTGTAGGCGTGCCAGTTATCGGCCGTTACCCAGCCGCCGTCGAGTGATTGCTGGCTGTAGGCATATTGCATCAGCGCGTCCCAGCCCTGGTGGCTGGCGGTGCCGGCGACATAGAGTGGCAAGGAGTGACGGTCGGGTGTCGGGAACGGTTCATTGTTCCACTCGGTGACGGTCAGGGGCTTGCCCGTCACTTGGCCGGCGGCAATCCAGTCGATGATGCCGGCGGTGGTGAGCGGGTTTTTCTCCAGCTGGCCTGCGCCACCGTAGCTGTGAACGTCGACGACGTCGCCGGCAGTCAGGGCTGGCAAGGAGCTCAGGCCATCACCGCCCCAGCTGCTGGTGGTGGCGATGGGCACCTTTACGCCGAGCTCACGCAAGTGCTGAATCATGTCGACGTTGAAGCGTCGCTCCAGATCGTTGAGGAACAGCTTGGACGGACCATGTTCCCAGGAACGCCATGTTTTGCTTGCAGGCAGATCATGCTGGCTGGCAAAGGCCTGTGCCTCGGCCATGTAGACTTTGTTGTGCTTCGGCACATTTTTGTCCGGCAACAGGGCGTTGCCAAAGTGATGGGTGATGTCGTTTTCGTTGGTGATCAGTACGGCGGCGATGGCCGGATCGTCTTTGTAGGCGAGGCCGGTGTAGGTGTTTACATGGGTCAGATAGGCTTCGGCAAAGCGCTTCATGGCCTGCTGGATGGTGACGTTCACATACGCATAACCTTTGAGGTCCGCGTTGTTCTGATTGTTCTTCGGGATCTCATCGAAGCCAAAGATGTTGTCCTTTTCAGTGAAGGTTCGCTCGACATGCATGTCGAGCCAGACATAAATGCCTTCGTCCTTCAGGCACTTGATCCACCAGTCGATTTTTTTCAGCGACTCCGGGCTGGGTTGCTGGGTGTCACGCGTCTGGTCGCGGTCGCCAAAAATGTTCGGGCTGACCCATGGCGAGTCATGGTGGTGCAGGCGTACCAGATTGAAGCCGAGGGCTGACAGGCGTTTGGCCTGTTGCTTGATGGCCTCGTCTGAGGTGCGAAACAGTGCATAGGACGTGATGTTGGTGCCCCAGAAACGCGCCGGGGTGTTGTCGGCGAACATCAGTTGCTCGCCGGATGCTTTGACGAAACCGCGCTTGCCGGCAGGTTTTTCGTCAGCATTCAGAAACGACAGATCGACCGGTGAGGTTTTTACGTCGACTTTGTCGCTCGGCCAACTTGTCGGGTCCTCCAGGCCGAAGCGTTCGGTCAGGGTCGGGCCGAGTGTCACATCACCCGAGACGCTCAAGGTGGCTTTGACGTTCTGGTGGCCGGGCCTGATCGTGTTTTTGTAGAAAAAGGCGCGCACTTCGGATCGGTCGCCGGGTTCAAAATACACACTCGCCAGTGCCGGCTCAAAACGCATCTCGATGCGTCGTCCTTGTGTCTTTCCCCACGCCCAGCCGCTGTTGTCAGGGAGCAGCACTGGTTCGCCCATTTCTTCAGCGAACAGTGCCGGGTCAAATTTGAAGACGATGCCCCCGCCCATCACGCCCGATTTTGTGCCGTGCGCATCGAGGGCAAAGTTCCAGGTCAGCTTTTGCTCGCCGTCCTTTTGAATCTGCGCCGTCAAGTCGAAGTCCAGGTCTTTGTTCTGTCCTTCCAGGGAGTAGCTGTAGGGGCTGTTTATCTTGAACCGGGATGCAAAATACGACCAGTCCCAATTGCTCCCCCAGAAGGTGAATATCGACGCCACGACGGGGCTGCCGCCGCGCGTCAGCATCGGCAGGCCGCTACGCTCATCCACGCTCGCGACCCAGTCAGACGCCCAACTCCTGAACGGCCAGACGGCAAGGCACAGGAGCGCTATGAGTAGCAGGGGGGAGCGGCGAAACGAGGTGGGCATTGGCATTACCGGATTTGAGGGTGGGCACTCACAGCGATTGCACGTGAGGTGTGCTTGAGCCTGCGAACCATCTGAGCATAGGCAACGCCCAGCCCGGCCACCGACCAATACACCACGGGGATAACCGTGATGCTGCTGACGGTAACGATGGTCACCAGTATCCCCGCCAGGGTCGCGAAGAGCGCACGTCCCAGTCGGCGCGTCTCATCGTCCTTGTCGGAAAAAGAACGCATTGCCTTGCGCAGACCGAAGAGCACCGTGGCGAAAAAAGCCACGAACAGTGTCAGCCCGATCAACCCGACCTGCAGCGCCACGTTGATGTAGGTGTTCACGATATCGATGATGCCCTGGCCCTGAATCATGGACTGCATTTCCGGCGTGTTGCGGAAGTCGAAAGCGCCGAGCAAGGGATTGCGCTGGATCACGATCAGTGCGTTATCGATCAAGCGTTGTCGGTAGGTGATGTTCTCTACTTCGATCGTGCCGAAGAACGGTAGCAGGTCCAGCACTTTTTGCCCGCCAGGCAGGATTGCCAGCAAGGGCAGGGCGAGCACTCCGGCCAACGCCAACAGGATCAGGCGTTTGACAGCACTGCGGCCGGTGGCGATGAAGGTTGCGATCATGACCGCGGCCCCGATCCACGGGCCACGCGACAGCGGTGCAAACAACCCGCCGGCCAGCAACAGTGCGCCGAGGCGGCGCTGGAACTTGCTGCGCACGTTTTCGTGCAAATACAGATAAAGGCCGATGGCAGTGCTGATCACGAAGCCCAGCGCAATCGCCTGGCCGGTCGTTGCGCTGGCGCGTAACGAGCCGCCACGGCTCAGGTAGCTGGACATTTCCCAGTGCATGCCCAAAGCGTCGATCAACGCGCTGTACAGCAGCCAGCTTCGGACAAATTCGAACAGGCCGATAATCGACAACACCATGGCCGCGAGGACAAAGGCCAACAGTGCGTCCTTGAAGTCACTGAGGTTTTTCAGTGCCCGGCTGGCCACGTAGTACGGCAGAAAAACGTCGATGAACATATAGAGCGTTTGGCGCAAGGTGTCGGTGAGCGTGGTTTCGCGCAGCAACAGCAGGCTCGACAGCAGGAGGTTGGCGGCCAACAGTTTATCGGGCCAGGTCCGCCCGAATGCCGGCGTGTCTGCACGTCTGCGCAGCACAAAAAACGCCGGCAGCAAAACGCACAAGGACAGGAGGCGAATATGGTTGAGGTCAAAAAAGTAATTGATCACGCCCAGGCCCGGAATCTGTGCCGAGACCGGCGGGATCAGAAACAGCAGAAAGAAGAACAGCGCGATAGGGTTGCGCTCGCGTTTTCCTGCAAAGGTCAAGACGATGGTGGCAACGGCTGCATACACCCAGAAACTGTGCGAGACGAAGGCCAGGAACGTCAATACAAACCACAGATTTCGGCGGCGTGTGACGTCACTGTAGGGGACAAGGTCCGCTGCAGCTCGGCGTGAAAGGGTAAAAACGATGCCGGCCAAAACCAGAATGACGGTTAACGCGCGTAAGTGCTCAGGCATGAGTTTTCAAACTTATTGAATGGTGAGCGAAGGATAGTGGAATGCCTGATTGCGGCTATAGTAACTTTCGTACCACTGAGTCCGGGATTGATGTTATGCCTTCAATTGATTTATCGCCATCGTTGAGCCTTCGTAAGCGAGCGATATTTGCCGGGGCTTGGAATCTTGGCGCGCTGGTGACATCTCAGGCCATTCGCTTGGGCGGCAACCTGATTATGGCCCGACTGCTGATGCCGGAGATGTTCGGCATCATGGTAATCGCCACCACCGTTTCGGTGGTCCTGCACTTGCTGTCTGATGCGGGTTTGCGGCAGAACATCATCCAGAGCCCGCGTGGCGACGATCCGGTGTTTCTCAATACTGTCTGGACCGTGCAGATCGTGCGCGGTTTTGTCCTTTTTGTCTCGACGCTACTGATCGCGGGTTTCGCCTGGTTTGCGCAAACCATCAACCTGTGGTCGCCAGAATCCACCTACGCGGCACCCGAGTTGCCGCTGGTGTTGGCCCTTACCGGTTTCTCCGCGGTCCTCTATGGTCTGCAGTCGACGAAAGTCGACGTGGCCGTGCGCGCATTCCAGCAAAAGAAAGTCGTGCTCGCCGAGTTCGCGTCCCAGATCTCCGGCCTGCTGGTGATGCTGGTGATCGGTTACTTCACCCGGTCGATCTGGTCGCTGGTGGGGGCGGGTCTCGTCGCTGCTCTGGTCAGTACGTTGCTAGGTCATATCTGGTTCCAGGGGCCACCTAACCGCCTGTTGTGGGACCGTACCGCGCTCAAGGAACTAGTCGTCTTCGGCCGCTGGATCCTGTTGTCTTCGGCAGTGGGCGTACTCGCCATGAATGGTGATCGCATCTGGTTCGGCGGCAGCATGTCGGCCGCCGAACTAGGGGTCTACTCCATTGCCGTGCTGATTCTGGGTGCTTTTGCACTCGGCGTGCAGAGGTTGGTGGGCGCCGTAGCCTTGCCAGCCTTCAGCGAGGCCACGAGAAACAATGACACCGTGCGGTTTCGCGCGCTGTACTACCGTTTCAGGCTGATTATCGACATCGCCTTGCTGTTTGCCTGCGGGTTGTTCTGGACCATCAGCCCACTCATCATTCACTGGTTGTACGATGAGCGTTATGCAGAGGCCGGCAACATGATGGCCGTGCTTTCACTGTCTTTCTTCACCTTGCGCTACACGGTGTCGCATCAGGCGTGGCTTGCCCAGGGACTCACGAAATTCCAGGCGATGGATAACATTATTCGCGCCCTCTCGTTATGGGTGTTGCTACCGCTGTTGCTGGCCATTGGCGGAGTGAAATATGCGATTTGGGGCGTCGCTCTGCATACATTTCCGACCCTTGTGCTAATAGTTTATGTGAATCGTCGTATAGGGCTGTTCGATCTCAAGCGTGAGCTGGCTGTGCTGCCAATGGTGTTGGTGGGGATTGGGTGTGGGGAGTTGGTGTTGGGCATTGCCAAATGGCTTTGACTTGATTCAAGTCTTTTGCGGTTTTCAGTTTCAATGTCGGGGAGCTTGAAGCATGAGTGAACTTGATTTGAATACCTTTGCGATGGGGCGCAGAGAACTCCTCCAGGCGTTTGCTCTATTAAGTCTGGGGGGCATGACATTTGGACTGCCCTCGCTCCTTGCTTCACCTTCTTCTGAAAAAAGCGGGTTTGTCGTCGTCAACGGCTGGGTGTTGCCGGCCCAGTATTTTCGGCAAACGCGAACATGATCAAAGATTACCAATCGCAGAAAGAACTCCGCGATCACTATGACTTCTGCATCATCGGGGCCGGGCCGGCGGGCATCACGCTGGCGTTGCGCCTGGCCGGGAATGGTCGACACGTGCTGCTTCTCGAGGGCGGGGGGCACGAATATTCGCAGCCCTCGCAAGCCCTTTATGACTGCCCCTCGACAGGCATGGATGTCTACGCACAAGAAACACGCTTGCGCTTTCTCGGCGGCACGTCCAACCACTGGGCGGGGCGTTGCCGGCCCTTCGAGAAGTCAGACTTTGACGTGCCCCCTCCCGTCAAACTGCCCGGCTGGCCCATCGCGTTTTCCGAGATCGAGCGTTATCTGCCGGCGGCCATGGCCATCGTGGATCTTCCGGCGGATGCGGGGTTCAAGGCCATCAATGTGTCTATGGGCGGCGACGACTTTGAAGCGGATCGTTTCCTGCTGAGCCCGCCGACACGATTTGCACAAAAGTACGCCAAGGAACTTCAAGAGACCGAGGGGCTTGATGTCTTTATCAATTGCAACTGTGTCGATCTTGAGTTCGATGCCAAGACCGGCGGCATAGCCACCGTCGTTGTGTCCGATTACGAGAAACACCGGGAACGAGTGAAGGCAAAGCAATTCATTCTGGCAATGGGCGCCATCGAGAATGCCCGGCAACTGATGAACAGCGAGTCCCTGGCATCCGCCGGCATTGTCAGCAAGGACGGTTTCGTCGGCAGATGTTTCATGGAACACCTGAACCTCGACCTGGGCACCTTCATTCTGGGGGAGGGGCAGAGTACCGAGCCTCGGCAGTATTTCACCACCGACGCGTTTGTCGCGCACTATCAGTCAGGTAAAGGGAACATCTCTGCTGCGCTGCTGGAGGAAGTGAAGGCCTATGGGCGAATGGCAGCCATCAAGGACTTTTTGGAGACCCTCGTCTGCGACGTCGGGTTGGCGCACAAGATCGATTTCATTACGAACTTCAATTGCCCTGGCGACGGGGTGATTACCACCCTCATCGAACAATTTCCCAACCGCAACAGTCGCGTCAATTTGCTCGAAGCGCGAGATGCCTTGGGGATGCGCAAGGTCAACATCAACTGGGAGCTGGTCCCCGAAGACAGACACACCATCAAATCGATAGGGCTGGAGGTCGCCAAGTGTTTTGCCGAGACGGGGCTGGGCTTCGTCAAGCTGGATGAGTACGTGTATGACGTCTCTGTGCCACTGAAAGTGGCGCCCCATGCTCATCATATGGGGACTACACGGATGGCCTCGGCGCCTGAGTCCGGTGTGGTCGACGAGAACTGCAAAGTGTTCGGCACCGACAATCTTTACGTGGCGGGCAGTAGTGTCTTTCCTACAGCCGGTGCGAGCAATCCGACCATGCCACTTTTACAGCTTGCCCTGAGGCTGGCAGATCATCTCAATCATCAAGCAGGCCCGGCGGGCAGATATTCCTGATACTACAATCAAAAAAACCGGGGTGTACCTGGCTCTGGCACGGATGAACATCGCAGGATTTGTGAGGCTGACAGGATGATAGGGCTGGCAAGACGTGCTGTAAGTTATTACGTCAACAAAACGGGGCGGGGACGCTGGCTCTTTAAACGGTTTTGTAATCCTGACGGGTTCGAGTGGGCTCGATATCTGGCGCGCTGGGGATCGCTGCATTCCGTCGGCAGCAATGTGTGGATCAATATCGGGTGCAATATCGCGGACCCTTCGCTGGTGCGCCTCGGCAACAACATCGCTTTAGCGGATTGCACGCTGTTCTGCCACGATGGAGCCGTTTTCTTCTCCACTATCTACAACGTAAAACTCGATTCTGTCGGACCTGTCGACATCCGTGACAACTGCTTTGTCGGGCATGCTGCGATCATCATGCCGTGCGTGACCGTAGGTCCGGGTTCAATTGTCGCCGCAGGTGCTGTTGTCAGGAAAGATGTTCCGCCTGGTGTCGTGGTCGCGGGCAATCCAGCGAGGGTCATTTGTACCGTTGACGAGCTGATGAAAAAATTCGAGACGCGCTGCAACGACTATCCGTGGATGGACATGATCAGAGAGCGCAACGGTGCCTACGATCCAAGCGTGGAGCCGGCGCTGATGGCCATGCGAGTGCAGTACTTTTTTGGCGAGTCACCAAAATGATCAATACTCCCCTCGATGTGCTGGTCGTCAACTACAACACAGCGAAGCTGTTGCAGCCGATGTTTGATGCATTGCGCCAGTCAAACAGTGCGGATCTGACGCGCTATCTGGTCGTGGACAATGCCTCTGCCGATAATTCACTGGAGCGTCTGGAAAATGTTTGCCCAGAGGCATTGTTGGTGGCCAATGAAAACAATGTGGGCTTTGGCCGCGCCAACAATCAGTTGGTTGAACACTTGCAGGGCAAGTACGCGTTGCTCATCAATACCGATGCCTTCGTTGCCGCCGATACCCTGAAAAAAACCCTCGACTACATGGAGGCTCATCCGGATTGCGGTGTCCTCGGCGTTCGGCTGGTTGGTCGGGAAGGCGATTTGCAGCCTTCGTGTCGCTACTTCCCGACGCCGCTGAATGTCTTCCTCTCGCGTACCGGGCTTGAACGGTTTTTCCCCGTGGTGAAGAGGGTGGATGACATGGACTGGGATCACGCCTCGGTCCGTGAGTGCGACTGGGTGCCCGGGTGCTATTACCTGATTCGCCGGGAAGTCATCGACCAGGTGGGCTTGTTCGACCCGCGCTACTTCCTTTACTACGAGGAAGTTGACCACTGCAAACGCGTTAAACAGGCCGGTTGGAAAGTGGTTTTTTACCCGCATACCACGGTGGTGCATATCGGTGGTGAAAGTGCCAAAACGGTGGTTGAGCTCAACGCGGTCAGTCGGCAAATACCCAAGATGCAAATCGAAAGCGAACTGTTGTACTTCCGCAAGCACCACGGTCTGCTGGGCTTGGCCTGGCATATGTTCCTGGTATGCCTGGGGGATCTGATTCTGGCGCTAAAGGCGCTGCTCAAAGGTCGCGGCCGTGCCGCCATCTCGGTGTGCTGGCAGCATACGCGTGCCACTTGGGCGCTGCTGCGTGATACCCGATTCGCTACCCAACCCACACGGTAGGTCAATCAATGTTCGAGAATATACGGGCGGACTTGCGTGCCTATGGCGGTGACTGGGGCGCTCAGGGATTCTGGGTCATGCTGGTTTATCGCTTCGGGCGCTGGCGCTACGGTGTGCGCCCGGCACTGCTGCGTAAACTGCTCTCCTTTATCTATAAAGTGCTCTTCAAACTGGTGCAGATCATGACGGGCATCGAGTTGCCCTGTGAAGTCGTGGTCGGGCGCAACTTCGTCATTGATCATTTCGGCGGCATTGTGATCAGTGGCTATGCGCAGTTTGGTGATGATTGCCGGATCCGCAATGGCGTCGTCGTGGGCCTGAAGAATGTGAACGAGCCGATTGCCCCGGTGATTGGCAATAATGTGGATATCGGCACCGGGGCCAAGGTATTGGGCAACATCCGCATTGGTAACAATGTCGTGATCGGCGCCAACGCCGTGGTACTGACCGACGTACCCGACGACTCGGTAGCCGTGGGGGTGCCCGCGACCATCAAGAAAAGGAAGTCAGTAGAAACAGAGGAATACTCATGAGTTATCCGAAGACCTGTTTCGATGGCGGCGCTGAGTGAACGTCATGACTACCGGCATGGGTGTTGTTGTCATCGGTCGTAATGAAGGCCTGCGGTTGCAGCGTTGCCTGGCGTCGCTGGTTGATGCGGCGCAGCAGGTTGTTTATGTCGACTCGGGCTCAACCGATGGTTCGGTGTCAATGGCGCAGGCGCTTGGTGTCGAGGTGGTCGAGCTGGATATGAGCATCCCCTTTACCGCTGCACGCGCGCGCAATGAAGGATTTGCCCGCGTGCAACGCGTGTTGCCTTCGCTGCGTCATGTGCAGTTCGTCGATGGTGATTGCGAGGTCGTCGGCGGCTGGCTGTCAAAGGCGCAAGCCTTTCTGGATGCGCATCCTGAGGTAGCGGTGGTATGTGGGAGGCGCCGTGAACGCTTTCCTCAGCATTCGATTTACAACCTGTTGTGCGATCTCGAATGGGACACGCCGATAGGTGAGGCCAAGGCCTGCGGGGGCGATGCGTTGATGCGCGCTGACGCCTTCGCCGAAGTGTCCGGGTTTCGACCGGATCTGATTGCCGGGGAAGAGCCCGAGTTGTGTGTGCGGCTGCGTGCCAAGGGCTGGAAAGTCTGGCGGCTGCCAGAGGAAATGACCCTGCACGATGCGACCATGACCCGGTTCGGCCAATGGTGGAAGCGAACCCTGCGCGGCGGCTACGCTTTTGCCGAAGGTGCTTATTTGCATGGGGCGGCCCCCGAGCAGCATTGGTTGCGTGAGTCACGCCGCGCCTGGTTCTGGGGCCTGGGCATTCCGCTGGCAACTGTTCTCGCCAGCCTGGTGCTGGGAGGAGCCGGCCTGCTGTTGTTGCTGGTCTACCCATTGCAGGTCGTGCGCCTGGCCCGTCGGGGTGCGGGTTCCGCGCGGGAAAACTGGTTGCAGGCATTCTTTCTGGTGCTGGGAAAGTTTCCCGAGATGCTGGGGCAATTGAAGTTTCTTTTGAACAGGTTCGGCGCTCGCAAGTCCGCGTTGATCGAATACAAGTGAGACTTAAATGAATAACTGGCAGCTGCTGAAAAACGCGTTTTCTTTACACGCAGGTTATTCATTGAGAGCCGTGAAAAACAAGCTCAAGCTAATGATTTTAGTGGCGAAGAACTGGGCTGAACTGAAGCTGTTCACGGGGCGCATGTCGAACGCTCTGGGCAGCGCCGGTTTTGCGAAGTTGGGCGGGGATTGTGTGGGGGTCGTTCATTGGCCCTACATCAGTAAAAGCTGGAACCCTCAGGACCGACTGAGTGTGTTGGCCTCGCACTATGAGGTGGTGACAAAAAGCTGTCCGCAGTTATTGCTGTTTGGTCGAAGTGAAAGTCTGGTGTTGAGTGACTTGTCGACCTTCGCTGCCGATTGTTCCCTGGTACTGGATCGCCCCATTTGGTTTATGCGTGAAGGCGAGTTGGTGTTGAACCTGTTTCAGGGTGATTTACGCATTGCATCGATTGCGTTCACCTTGTGTTGCACCGAGGGTGAACTGTGTATTTTCATCGGTGCCGTGCAAGGGATTCACAAAGGAGTGGAGAGCGAACGCTCCCTGGATATTTATCGGGAGCTGACAAAAAGTTTCGAAGGTCTTCGGCCGCGAAGTTTTCTGATTGAAGTCATTAAATACATCGCAACCCGGATTGGCGTTGAAAGGATATACGCAGTAAGCGACGGGTTCCGTCATCACCGGCACGCCTATTTTGGTGCTGAAAAAGCCCAGGACCTGGCGGCCAATTACGATGTGATCTGGCTGGAGCATGGCGCGACGCCGTCAGCGCGGGAAGACTTCTTTGAAATCCCCATGGCCCCGTCGAGCAAACCGCTTGAGAGTATCGCTTCGAAAAAACGCGCCATGTACCGCAGGCGTTACGAGTTGCTGGAGGACACGTTCAAAAAGATAGACGGCGTGTTGATTGGCAGTTATAGCCACCCGCGTGGGGCTGATTGACGTTCCAGGTCACTGAACTACTGCGGGATGCCCCGCTGTAATCATTCACCGCAACGACAGCCAGGCTTGGTGCTTATGCGTATCGCTTATTTCATCAATCAATACCCCAAAGTCAGCCATAGCTTCATTCGTCGCGAGATTCTGGCATTGGAGCGTCAGGGCTTTGAAGTGCAGCGCATTGCCCTGCGCGGCTGGGATGCGCAGTTGGTGGATGCCGAGGACGTGTCCGAACAAGCCCAGACCCACTATGTGTTGCAGGGCGGAGTCAAAGCGCTGGCAGGGCCGGTGCTGCAAGTGCTGCGCGCTCAGCCGCGACGCTTTTTTTCGACGCTGTGGCTGGCGTTGCGCATGGGCCAGCGTGCCGATCGGCCGTGGCCGTACCATGTGATCTATTTGTTCGAGGCGTGCCGGTTGTTGTCCTGGTTGCAAGCGTTCGATGCCAGGCATGTGCACGCACATTTCGGCACCAATTCAACCGAGGTGGTGATGTTGGCCCATGCGCTCGGCGGGCCTGCGTACAGCTTTACCGTGCACGGCCCGGAAGAGTTCGACAAACCACAATTTATCCATCTGGGCGAAAAAGTCCGCCGTGCGGCGTTTGTCGCAGCGATCAGTTCTTATGGGCGCAGCCAGTTGTTTCGCTGGGTTGAGCATGCGCATTGGGAAAAGGTCAAGGTGGTTCACTGCGGCCTGGAGCGGGCGTTTCATGAGGTGCCGACTGTCGCTGTGCCGTCCGTGCCGCGGTTGGTGTGCGTGGGACGCTTGTGCGAGCAGAAGGGGCAACTGTTGTTGCTTGAGGCGGCGCGAAAACTGGCGGCGCAAGGCGTGGTGTTCGAGATCGTACTGGCCGGCGACGGGGAAATGCGTGCAGAGATCGAAACCCTGATTGCGCGGCATGGCTTGCAGGCGCAGGTGCGCATTACCGGCTGGATCAGCAGCGATCAGGTGCGGACGGAAATCCTGGCGGCGCGGGCCCTGGTATTGCCGAGCTTCGCCGAGGGCTTGCCGGTGGTCATCATGGAAGCCATGGCCTTGCGCCGGCCCGTGCTGACGACCTACGTGGCGGGTATTCCCGAACTGGTGCGTCAGGGTGAGAACGGCTGGTTGTTTCCCGCGGGCGCCGTGGATGAGTTGGCGGTGGCGCTGGCCGACTGCCTCGCGCAACCTGTCGAGGTGTTGCAACGGATGGGCGATGCCGCGTATCAGCGCGTGCTGGAGCGGCACGATATCGATACCGAAGCGGCCAAGCTGGCTGAATTGTTCAAGGTGCACGCATGATCACGTTACTGGGTTGGCTGTTCAGTGCACTGCTGATACTCATCGTCCTGCCGGTGTTGGTGTTGTTCGTGCAGGTGCTGCTGGCCAGCCTGCCAGTGCGATCGCTTGCACCGGCACAAGGATCGCGACCGAGGGTGGCGGTGTTGGTGCCGGCTCACAATGAATCCTCGCTGATCGTCGCGACGTTGAACAGCATTCTGCCGCAACTGCTGGCGGGCGATCGCATGGTGGTTGTCGCGGACAACTGTTCTGACGACACGGCCGCGCTGGCCCGCGCCGCGGGTGCCGAGGTGGTGGAACGCAGCAATGCTCAGCAGCGAGGCAAGGGGTATGCACTGGACTTCGGGGTGCGTTACCTGGCCAGCGATGCACCGGACGTGATGATTGTTGTCGATGCCGATTCGAGGGTGAGTGAAGGCTCGATTGAGCGTTTGGCACTGTGCTGCATCGACTCCGGCCGTCCAGCACAGGCCCTGTACTTGATGCATGCGCCTGCAGGTTCCGGGTTGAAAGTGCAGATTGCCGAGTTTGCCTGGTGCGTGAAGAATCGGGTGCGAGCGCAGGGTTGGGCCCGCCTGGGGTTACCTTGTTCGTTGATGGGCTCGGGAATGGCGTTCGCCTGGCGGGATCTGGCGTTGATCGAATTAGCCAGTGGCCACATCGTCGAAGATTTGAAGATGGGCCTGGATTTCTGCCGAAGCGGCAAACCGCCCCTGTTTTGCCCCGGTGCGTTGGTCAGCAGTGATTTCCCGCGCAGCGACGAAGGCCTGAGTACCCAGCGTACACGCTGGGAGCATGGTCATCTCGGGGTCATCCTCAGTGATGCGCCAACGTTGCTGATAGAGGCTATCCGCAAAGGGAACTTGAACCTTCTGGCAATGACCGCGGATTTACTGGTCCCGCCGCTGGCCTTGCTGACGTTGCTGCTGGTGGTCGCCTTTAGCCTCTCCTGGCTGGTGGTGTTGCTCGGCGGCGCGTTGGCGCCAGCCTTGATAGCGTCTTTCGGGCTCGCGCTGTTGGGCGTGTCTGTCTTGCTGGCATGGAGTCGGTTCGGTCGCGGGATCATCGCGTTTTCAGCCTTGTTGTATGCGCCGTTCTACGCGTTGAAGAAAATCCCGCTGTACATTGGCTTTGTGCTCAAGCGCCAGGTCGACTGGGTACGTTCGAAGCGAGATGACACCTGATGCGCCCCTTATCCTGGCAGCACAACTGGCAAACCATCCTGCGCAAACTCAGGGTGGTTCGCGATGCTGGCGACGAACAACAATTGATTGATGCGTTGTCCCGGTCTGAGGGGACGACAGTGCTTGGATTCGTCAATGCCCATGCCATGAACCTGGTGACGGTCAGCCCCGCTTACTACGACGCGTTGTCGGCGGCTGACGTGTTGTTACGGGATGGCTCCGGCATGGCCATCCTGTTTCGTCGACTCGGTCTCGAACCGGGTCTGAATATGAACGGCACCGATTTCATCCCCAAATTACTGGCCGCCTACAAGGGCCGGCGCGTGGCGTTCTGGGGAACTGAGGAGACCTTTCTGGCCAATGCGGTGCGGCATAGCGAAGCGGTGTTTGCGGTCAATGTCGTCTCTGCTCACCATGGTTTTGCTGCAGTGGATGATTACGTCAACCTTGCCCGCAAGTCACTGCCTGAGCTGGTGGTGCTGGGGATGGGCATGCCCAAGCAGGAAGTCGTTGCCGCGAGGCTGGCCGCCAGCGGCGTGCCATGCCTGGTGGTATGCGGTGGGGCGATCCTGGATTTTCTCGGCGGCAAGGTGACGCGTGCTCCGCAATGGGTGCGTCGCCTCGGTTGTGAGTGGGTGTTCAGGCTGCTCAGTGAGCCAAAGCGATTATTCACTCGCTATATCGTGGGTAACCCAAAGTTTTTATTACGCACACTCATCTGTCGAAGTTCCTGACGTAACAGGAATTTGACGTCAGTTTTAATCTTCGGGCTGCCTGAAAAACACGTCTGAAATATCTTGCAAAACTATGCGCCAGCATCTTTACTCAGCCTTGTATTACCGACTCGGCGGGTGAGTTGGGGAGTGTTTTTTGTTAGGTTGGAGACGAATAAATGACGTCAGAAAATCTTGATTTCAGAGAGTGAATGGCGAGTTTTTCGCAAGAAACATAGCTGGGCGTACATTCAAGAAACAGCGCACATCATATCGGTAGTTATGGTTTGCCGCATATTTTGAAAAGCGTGATGAGCTATCGACTCTCATTTCGAGTGTTTGATTTATTGGTTTGAAAACTCAAATGAAAGCATATATATCAACACTGATACGCAAGTTAATGTCGCCTTCCATGCGATTTGAGCTAAGAAAAGCGCTCGCCTGGTTACGCGATATAGCCGCACGCGCCTGTGTTTGGCGCTGGGAAATTGCCAGGTTCAAACTGCGGGAAAACAGCCGTTACGACATTCTTTATGTGGGCAGAAAATCCCAGCGGGAATTTGTGAAGGTGCTCTTGGGGGCTGAAGCTCAAGGGGTTGATAGCCTGCCGAAATCAGACCGCACGGTCGTTGTCAGTGACATGCCGACCTGGGGTGCATTGTATGTGCCGCAATACCTGAGTGCTGTCGTGCCGCTGCGCCGATCCATTGATGAAATTACGGCGCGATACAACACCGAGTTACGGCGCAATTTACGCAAGAACCGGTTGCGCTACGGTATGAAGCAAGCATTGAACGATGACGAGATTGAAACGGCGGATCGGGAAATGCTTCAACCCTATGCCAGGGCCCGTCATGGCGCAGCCGCCTCGCAAATTGCATCACATGAAGTTCAACGGGTGGCTAAAAGTGCCGGACGCCTCGATCTGGTGGTGTTGGAAGACCAGATTGTTGCCTGCCATCTGGGGTGCGTCGTTACCCGCGCGGGCAAGCGCTACTGGAGCACCGTACGTTTCGGCTACCCTGACGAGGTGTTCTCGGATGCCAAAAAATTACGTGAAATCAATTCCATCACCACGTTCATGGCGCTTGAGTGGGCAATAGAAAACGGATTTGATTACTACGATATTGGGACGTGTCTGGCACGTCCGGACGACGGACTTCTTGAGTGGAAAAGAAGGCGCGGCGGTGATGTCGATACGCTGGGAAACCATGGCTATGTGTTTGTTCGGCTGCCCAGGATTGGCGCTGCGCAGTTTCTGTGGGAGGCGCCGCTTTTTGCTGTTGAAGGCAAACATTTGACACTTCATCTTGGAATACCCGACGGGCCAAGTGATGAAGAAGTTGCTAATCGATATCGTGAAATGGGCTTTGGGGGACTGTTCAAACTGTACCTCCATTGTTTCAGAGAACCGAGCGCCGCGCTGCTCGATAACTTGCGTAGTCGCTATGCTCATTTGAAATCGCCGCCCATTCTGCAAACTATTCTCTGTACCTGAATAGGTGGGCGATTTTAAAAAGTATTTGGCTGTAAGTGCTGTTTGATCATATTACGCGGGGGTGTCTATGTCGGAATTCAACGCGTTGGCAAGTGGCGGTCCGGCAAAGTGGAGCCTGGCTGCGTATAAACACCTTTTTAAAACACGCCTTGCCCGCAAACCAGCGTTAACGCTGCAAAGTATGGCGGTGAAAACCTGGGACATTGCGCCGGGTGAAATCGCGTTTGCTCAACCCGCCTTCTTTCTTCCCAATCAACTTGAACGTGTGACGGGGTGGGAAGAGAAACTTTTTTATCCCCATGAGCATCCTCGTCGCACAATGGAAGGCGTCGGTCGTGTTGACCATGGACCGACCCGAGGATATTTGCTCAAAGATGCCTGGTTGATCGATGGTGCGCTCTACAAAGGAAACGCCAAATCCTGGTTGACGCCTGGCGTTGGCCGGTTGCCAGGGGTTCGCGTCGAAAACGAAATCGAACGCGGGGCCTTGTACTGCACGGCGGGGGGCAACAAATGGTTTGGCAGTTGGTTAACGGACGATTGCCTGACCTATTCACTGGCCTGCAACGAAGGCGTTCCAGTGACGACGGCGGCTTGCGCCAACATTGTTTCCACCAGCAGGAACGGCATCCTTCACACGCCCGGTTATGAGGACTGGCTTGGCATGAAGCCAGTTCGTTTACGTAATACGTTTTTTCGTGAGCTCGTGATCTTTGACGACATAAGCCAAAATCGCCATAAGCATCTGCGCTTCCGTGCAATGGGCGAAAAGTTGCTGTCCCACGTCAACACAAGCGCTCATCCAGGCGTGTTCATCCTGAGAGGTGGCCGCGGCGATTTACGCTTGTTGCGTAACGAAATGGAGCTGGCTGAACGCCTGCGTGATCGTCGAGGTTTTCGCATTCTCGACCCTGCGCTGTGCGATGTTCCGACCATCGTCGCAACCTGCGCCGGGGCGAGAACCGTGGTAGGGGTCGAGGGCAGTCAACTGATCCATGGGGTTAATGTATTGCCGCCGGGTGGTTCGCTGCTGGTGTTGCAACCTCCTGATCGTTTCATCTGCTATTTCAAGTACCTGACCGATCGTGATCATCAACACTTTGGTTTTGTCGTCGGTACTCCCGCGGGCAATGGCTTTACTATCGACCCCGATGAGGTCGAGCGCACGCTGGACCTGTTCCCGTCATTGTGCGACGAACTTTAGGAGCAGCCGGTCGACGCTCGACTGCTCCTACAGTTTCACCACGCATTAATAGGCCTGTTTGCCGGAGAAGGCCGATATCGTTCGTACCAGAATGATGAAGTCGAGCCAGAGCGACCAGTTGTTGATGTACTCGATGTCCGAGTCAACCCGCCGAATCATCTGCTCGATATCCCTCGTTTCACCACGCAAGCCCCGCACCTGCGCCAGCCCGGTGATACCCGGTTTAATGTTATGTCGCGCAAAGTAGCCCGAGACATCGGGCGAGTACTGCACATCGTGTTGAATCGCGTGCGGGCGAGGCCCCACCAGCGACATTTCGCCCATCAACACGTTGAACAATTGCGGCAGCTCATCGAGGCTGGTTTTGCGAATAAAGGCGCCCACCCTGGTCACGCGTGGATCATTCTTTTGTGCCTGCTTGACGGTGCCGTCCGACGGCTGATGGACCACCATGCTTCTGAACTTCCAGATACGGAAAACTTCGCCACTCCACCCCATGCGTTGCTGACGAAAGAACACGGGGCCGGGGCTGTCGATCTTGATCGCAAGGGCAACTAACGCCAATACGGGCGCCGCAAAAAGCAGGATCAGGAAAGCGCCGACCTTGTCTTCGAGATTCTTCAGGAACAGTCGCATCCCCATCAGCGGAGTTTCGGACAAGGTCAGCACGGGAATGCCGGCAATCTCGCGAACACTGTGGTTGATCAACTTCAAGGCGAAAATGTCAGGCACCCAGTTAACCCTGACGTGTTTATCGAACAGGCTTAAATAAACCTTCTGGATAACTTCGGAGCCACCCACTGGGGTCACAAAATAGACGGTACGAATGGCGTGTTTGACAACCAATTCATCAAGATCAGAAATATTGCCCAGTATCGACAGGCGTGGTGCGCCTTCCACGCCTTCCTTTGCCCAGTCATCGTCCGCGCCAATCAACACACAGCCAACGATGCGTTCACCGAGCCAGGGGTTGTTACTGATTTTCTTGTGGAGGTAGCTCGCCAGCTCGCCCGAGCCAATGATCAGCGAGTTTTCCAGTTGCGTCGGGTGGGCCAGAAATTTCTTCTGCATTTCCCGTGTGGCGAGGTGCAAAAACAACTGGGCGAAATAGCCGAGAACAAATAACTCCCCAACCAATAGCCGCGAATACCGTTCGCTGGTTTTGGTCAGGAAAGCCATGGCAACGAGAAAACCAAAGGTCGCGGTCCATGCCTTCAGAAGCTTGAAGGCTTTGACAGTGAACCCGACATTGCTGCGGTAAATGGCATAGTGGTCGTACACGACGGCCAACGCGCCAAGCAGCAGCAAGAGCATGATGACGTAGTCTTGCGAGATGAAGCCGATGTGATAATTGATCAAGAACCACGCAACACCGGTTACCGCAACGCAATCGAGACCGGCCTGAATAACGATACTGGTGCTGCTTCTTCGCTGGAGAACGGAACGGGTACTGTTGGGCTCAAATATCATCTTTAGACCTCATTTGCTTTCCCTTGCGCTCGGTGATGACGAGATTCAGGTCAACATAGCCCTCATTCGAGAGCCTCAGCGTCACCGACAAGCTGCTCATACTTGTGACAGGTTTGCACCCTCAAATGCGTAAATCCGGTGAGACGAAGACAGGTGCTGTCACTTTAGCACCACTGTGCAGACATTCATCCTATAGCTACGGATTCAGACAACATCCATAAATAAAAATGCGCTCGGACACAAGGTGCCGGGCAAACCACGGTGAGACGCCTGCACGGCGTTTGCCGCAAGGTCGTCTTGTTATCGCAGAGGAGAGTTGGCGCAGCGGAAGGGCGGGGGACCAGGCCCCCGTTTTAGCAATGACGGCTTTGCTTCAAGCCGTTGTCAGTTGTTCATCCCGTCTTCAATTGCGATGCCTTGCGCACGCATTTGCTGGATCAGGCCGGCGCGGGTGCCGGGGAGGTTGAGCATGGTTTCTGCGCGCAGTGCCGCCACTTCTTCGGCGCTGTAAGGCTGATAGTCAGCCGGTGTGCTTTTACCCGCCATTCCGTCGGCACGGATCAACCAGTTGAGCAGGTCAGCCAATTGCGCGTTGTCCAGCGCGGACTGCGACATGCCCGGCACGCGCACGAGAAACTCGCGGCCGCCCGGCACTTTCAGAAAGTTGCCGACAAACCCTGCCATCCGGGGCGTGTCATTCGCGGCAGAACCCATGCCATTGCCCAAGTGGCAACCGGCGCATTGCAGTTGGTAGTTCACGCCAACGCTGTACCCGGCCTGGGCAATCGGTTTTTGCAGGGCTTCATTGCCCGGCGCATGCCGTTGCGCCGGGTCCGGGATGGCCCTGGCATGAACGAGCGGGGCGGTCATGGCGCAGACAAGACCGAGGATGAGCAACCTACCCATAAGCAGCACCTCCACCTGTGCAGGAGAAATCGGACCTGTAGGAGCCAGCTTGCTGCGGGCGGCGTTCCGACGATGGCGTTTTCAGAGACGCCATCGCCGGAACGCCGCCCGCAGCAAGCCGGCTCCTACAAATAGCCAACCGCAATCAAGCGTTAAACCGCGACGCCACGAATGATCGAAACGGTGCAGTGGTAGATGTGCGATTTGGCGGCCAGGCACCAGTTCACATCGTTGTTGTTGAACGGGCGATAGGCCGGTTCTTCACTGTCGTTACGGGTGCAGGCGCACTGCGCACAGCTCTGCTTACCGCAGCAGTCGTTGTACGAAATGATGTAATCCTTGCCGTCGGCCGGGTTGCGGCAGGTGCCGATCCAGGTCACTTGCGACACTTCCGTGCCCGGCGGACAGGACGTCACCGACCCTCCGCAGCAGCTGCACAAAAAGCCATCGATGGAGCAGTAGCGCCAATAGTCGCAGGTGTTCGGATCACCCGGGTCACCGGCTTTCGGGTTGTCGGCGGCCAGGGCTTTGCTGGTGCGATCCAGCGGCAACAACAGCGGCAACGCGGCGCCGGCGACCATCAGAGAACCCATGCGCGACAGCAGTTTGCGTCGCGAAGTGGTGTCGGCAACACGACGAGTCGAACGCTCAAACAACAGATCCAGCAGTTTCATGAAAGTCTCCTGCCTTATCAGTGGCTATGGCCGTGGCTATGGTCGTGTGCATGCGGCTGGCTGTTGAGGTATTCCTGCAGCGTCGCGCTTTTCAGGTGCTCGACTTCGAACAGGCTGTCCAGGTGCTCGCGGGAATTGACCAGGCCTTTGGCGCGCAGGATGCCGGTCTTGTCGATCAGCGCGGCGTACGGCAGCTTGCCGATCTGGTAGGTCATGCCCACCTCTGGCCCGACCACATAAGTGGCGTCTTCCAGTTTGTGTTCGGTGATCAGCTTTTGCTGAGCGTCCATGTCGCCGTCGCTGATGAACACCACGTCGAGGCGATCGGCCTGTTCCTTGGCGATGGATTTGATCGCCGGCAGCAGCGACTTGCAGATCGGGCAGGTTGGCGAGAGGAAGAACAACAGTTGCGATTTCTCGCCGGCATAGCCGAAGTTCACCGGGCGCCCTTTGCGGTCGGAAGCGGTGACCTGTGGCGCGGCCTCATTGACCGCCACGCCCTTGTCCATCATCAACGCACCGGCCGGGGCCAGACGGCCGTGCAGCACACCAATCTGCCGGACCAGGCCCATGACGGCAAACGCCACGGCCACCAGCAGTACCCAGAGCAGAACGTTGGAAACGATTAAGCCTTCCATTGATCACCTACCAATCAGTTTGAGCAGAAGAGGGGAGTTCGCCAGCAAGCCATCGGCTGCGGCGTAAATCAGCAGCGCGACGGCGCTGGCGGCGACAGTCACGAAGCCGTCGAAAAAAACCAGGTCACGAACCACCGGCGAGACACTGGCCAGCAACGCCAACGCCACCAGCGCGCTGTTGCGCAGCAGCAGAACCGGGCGCAGCGGCTGGGCCTGATCCGGGCCGGCACAACCGCAGTCGATATCGCGACGACCGCGCCACAGGTTGATGCCAATGGCCGCGGCGTACAGCGCGATCAGGCTGGCGGCGCCCAACGCTGCCCAGGCACGGCTGACCGGTACCAGCAGCGCAAAGGCGATGGCCAGTTCAACCAGCGGAATGACGCGTGCGACGGGGCGTACGGCCACGTCGGGCAGCAATTGGTAGTCCGCCAGTTGCCGGGCAAAACGTGCCGGCGCGCGCACCTTGTGGGTCGCGGCACTGGCCAGCAACACCGCGATGGCGAGGGCGCTGGCAATGATGAAGATCGGATCTAAGTGCATGGCCGAACCTCGGTTAGTAGCTCATGACCTGAGTCGCGGTTTTCGCGACCTTCGCCATGCTGCCGGTGAGCGTGTTGGTCTTCAGGTCGAAGATCTGCAAACCGCCTGCAACGTCGGCGCCCAGCAGCAGCGGCTTGTCGTCGCCGGTCGCCTGCATGCTCCACACCGGAACCGGTGCCTCCAGCGTGGCGACCTTTTTGTGGGTTTTCAGATCAAACGCCCAGATCAGCGGGCTTGGGTCTTCCCACTTCATCGGTTCGTGCGCGTCGTGCATCAGCACGTACAAGCGGTTCAGCTTCGGCGCGACGGCCATCAGCTGCCAGCCGCCCGGTGCCCAGCCGGCCTTCTTTTCCTCGTCACTGGTCAACGACCAGGACGGCAGGATTTTCGGTGCGTCGGCCGAGAAATCCACCGGGCGCACGGTGCCCGTGGTGGTGGTGAAGTAATAGGTGTCGCCGACGTTCACCGCGCGTTCCACCAGTTTTTCCGCGTTCGGGTCAAAGAACGGCGTGCGGCTGCGTGCGGTTTCCTGGCCCTGATCGTTCAGCGTGATCACTTGCAAACTACCGTCGCCGCACAGCGAGGCGAAGCGGCGATTGCCGATCGGGTAGTTGAGCACGCAACCGGGAATCGCCAGTTCGGCGGTGACGGCTTTGGCCTGAGTGTCGACTACGGTCACCGAGGTTGATGGGGTGAAGTTGTAGACGTAGACAAAGCGGTCATCGCCGCTGGTCTTCAAGCCGTAGCGCTGGGTCAGCGACTCGGCGCGCTTGTTCGGAATCAGCACTTCCCAGGCCGGCGACAGGGTCGAGCTGTCCCACGCGGTCAGCACGTCGGTGCGGGTGCCACGGGTGCCGCGCGAATACCAGATGTCGGCGCTGTAGAGGATTTTCTGATCGTGGCTGAGCGTCGAGGGCGCAGCAAAACCAGTCGGCACCATGCCGAGCACGCGCTTTTTATCGGGGTCGACCACGGTGACACGGCCTGCCACGAAACTTTCGAATTCGACGTCGACGATAAAGGCCCGATGAACTTCCGGCGGAAATGCCAGAACGGTCTGGCCGATCGTGTCAGCGGGCAGATCCGCGCTGGCATTGTTCAAACCCAGTACCAGCAGGCTGAGACTCAGCGCTGACTGTACGGTGATCCTGGTGGCTCGCATTAGGGGGAACTCCCTGAATTATTGTTCGTGCAAATCGCAAGTGCATTGGCAGATTTTTGCAGTTCGATTCTGCCTCGCTGGCAGAAGGGGGGAATTGCTGTGGCTGCCAAGCGTTTGTGTGTCTGTGCCAGTCTCGAAAAACCGGCTGAACACACCGCAATTGCAAGCCAAAACCACTGACCTGTAGGAGCCAGGCTTGCCGGCGAAGGCGTACTCAAGGACGCCTTCGCCGGCAAGCCTGGCTCCTACAGGTTCGTGGTTTGATTCAGGTACTTCGGCGGTGTCAGGCGGGAGTTGCGAGGGGAAGGGTGAAGGTGAACACGGCACCGCAGGGCTCAAGGTTTTGCGCCCAGATATCGCCGCGATGGCGGCCGATGATGTTTTTGCACAGCGCCAGGCCAATACCGTTGCCGCTGACCTTGGAGGAGAAGAAGCCGTCGAACAGCTTCTCTTGCGCCTGGGCCTGAATGCCGCGACCGCAGTCTTCGATGCGCACCAACGCCACGTCGTTTTCGCGGCTGGCGTGAATGCGCAGCACCCGTCGTTCAACAGGCAGGTCGCTCATTTCTTCAATCGCGTTGAACGCCAGATTAAGAATGACCTGACCGATCAGCACCTTCTCGCAGCTCACCCAAAGCGGCGCGGGACTGGCGACAATCTCGACGCGGACCAGGCTCGGATCGGCGCGCAGGCTTATAAAGTAGCGGGTCTCGCGCAGCAGTTCATTGAGGTCGATCAGCTCTTCCGACTGTTCCAGTTTGACCACGTAATCGCGCACGCTTTTGATAATCACCGAGGCATGCTCGATTTGTCGCACCGCGCTTTGCAAACCCCAGGTCACGCCCTCATCGGTGGAGGGTTCTTTGCCGAGGCGAATCACCGCCCCTTCGATGAAGTTGCGGGTAGCGGCCAATGGCTGACTCAACTCGTGGGCGATGGCCACGGCCATTTCGCCCATGGCGTTGTAGCGGGCCAGGTACTCGAGCTTTTGCTCGCTGACGCGCCGCGCTTCTTCTGCCTGCACTTGTTCCGTGACGTCACGAAACAGCAGCAGATGCCCGACCAGGTCGTCTTCGATCTCGATAAAACGACACGTCGCCTCATGCCAGCGCCATTCACCGTCGCGGCGTTGCAGGTGGTAGTGCACGCGGAACGGCGCATGTTCCGGGGTCTCGCTGGCCAGCTGTTGCAGCAGCCGGCGGCGCGAATCGTCGTCGCACCATGACAGGAAGTTTTCGCCGATCAGCGTGTGTTCTTCGCTGTTGAGCAGGTGCGCGCCGGAGTCGCTGATAAAGCGGATATCACCTTCAGGGCCGAGCACCGCGACACCTTCGGCGAGGTCCTGCATGAATGCCTTGAGCCGGCTTTCGAAACGCTTGAGGTCGCGCTTGACCTTGTCCTCCCTGGAGATGTCGCGGAACTGCACCATCAGCACATCGCGACCCTCCAGGTGCACCAGCGTCGCGACCGCCTCGGAGAGGATTTCCACGCCTTGTTTGGAGCGATAACACCACTCGATAGCGCGCTGGCCCGTGCGCGCTGCGCCTTCCAGCCAACGCAGGCCGACCGAGCGCCGGTACTTGGGCGCGTCGCGGGTCATGTCCGGGGCTTTCAGCGGCGTCAGTTCTTCGAGGGTAAAACCCAGCACGTCGAGGGCTGCGGTGTTGGCCCAGAGGATCTCCTTGCTCTGCGCATCGTGAAGAATGATGCACAGCGGCATGGCTTCGATGAGGGTGAAAAAGTCGTGCGGTTTTGGCAGGTACATCGCGCAGTCCTGAAGAACCGGTGAAGGGAAAGTATGGCTTTTTATACCCGCTTGCGCGTGGGGATGCGCTCAGAGGTAACCGGGGGCGGGCTAGGGGATTCCTTTAGTGAAGAGGCTGCACGCACCAATAGTGGCGACCCGACGCGGTTTTTACACTGGGCCTCAATGCAAGGGCAGCCACGCATCTTCTCTGTAGGAGCGAGGCTTGCCCGCGAAGAACGATAACGCGGTCTGCCATTGAAACCGCGGTGCCTCGTTCGCGGGCAAGCCTCGCTCCTACAGGGATCGGTGTTGTCCAGCCTCGGCCCACTAACAATAAGTAAAACGGAGAGAAGCCCATGCTGCGTTCAGCTGTCGCGGAGAAAGACCCTCTGCCAGGCGTCGACGGCAACACCGTCCACCGCCAGGCCTTTGAGCAGGTGCTGGCGGAAGTGCGCCAGCGTCGCGATGAATTCGACGCCGGTTCCCACGTGCCACGGGACATGATCGAGCGCTTCAAGCACGTGGGCATCTACCGCGCCGCCACGCCGAAATGCTTCGGCGGTGACGCCCTGGCGCCGGCGCTGTTCCTGCAGATGATCGAGCGTATTTCCGAAGCCGACGGCTCTGCGGGCTGGGTCGCCAGCTTCGGCAGCGCCGGTGTCTATCTCGCCGCCTTGCCGACGGAAACCCTCGCCGAAATTTACGCCCAAAGCCCTGATCTGGTGTTCGCCGGTGGCCTGTTCCCGCTGCAACCCGCTGAAGCAGTCGAGGGCGGCTGGCAGGTCAACGGCACCTGGAAATTCGCCAGCGGCTGCAAGGGCGCCGACTTGCTCGGCGTGGGGATTGGCGCGGCGGGAGGCAAGCCGCGCACCGCGGTGTTCCGTGCGGATCAGGTCGAAATCATCGAGAACTGGGACGTGGTCGGCCTCAAAGGCACCGGCAGTCACGACCTGCGCGTCAGCGACAAACGCGTCGACGAACGCTGGACCTTCATCCGTGGCGGTGCCGCGACCATCGACGAGCCGCTGTTCCGCTACCCGTCGATTGCCTACGCCGCGCAAGTGCTGGCCGTGGTCAACCTTGGCCTGGCCCGTGCCGCCCTCGACGAAGTCAGTCGCATGGCCGCCGGCAGCGGCATCACCGGCGCACCGAAAATGGCCGACCGCGCCTACGTGCGCATCGAGATCGCCAAGGCCGAAGCCCGACTGGCCGCCGCCCGTGGCTTCTTCTACAACGCCACCGAGCAAGTGTGGAATTCGATCCTGGCCGGCAACCCGGTCACCGCCGAGCAAACCAGCCTGTTGCGCTTGTCCGCGATTCACGTGTCCCAGGCGGGCGCCGCCGTGGTGCAGAGCGCGTACAGCCTCGCCGGCACCACCGCGATTTACCTGCGCCATCCGCTGCAGCGCTACCTGCGCGATTCGATGGTGGTCACCCAGCACGCGTTCCTCAGCGAAGGCCTGTACGACGGCGCCGGCTCGGTGTTCCTCGGCGTGCCGCCGTTCCCTGGCTACATCTGAACCCTCTCTTCAAGGATCAATATTCATGTCCCAGACCACTCAAGAACCGCTGCGCGTCGTCTTCTGCATCGGCATCACCCAGAACTTTTTCGACCTGCCGACCGGCGAAGGCCTGAGCGTCTGGAAAGGCTTCAGCCAGATGATGGGCTCGCTCGGCGCCATGCCCGGCATCACCGTACTCGGCGCGATGGACGATGACCGGCTGATGGTCGGCCCTTCCACCACCTCGCCGTGGACCGTCTACATCATGGCCGACGTCGACTGCCACCAATCGGTGATCGATGCCTGCAACCTGTTCCGCACCACGCCGGTGAACGAGTACAGCCTGTGGCGTTACGCCAAGGTCGAAGCGCGCATCGGTCGTCCACTGACCATCCCTGATGCCGCCAGGGTGTAAGCCATGAACGAGGCCTTGTTGCAGCGTCTGGCGACGCTCGAAGGGGAGAGCCAGGTGCGCCGCTTGATGGCGCGCTACATGGACCTGTGCGACGTGCCGAGGGCGATCACCCACGTCAGCGAGCTGGCGCAATTGTTCTGCATCGACGCCGTGTGGGAAGGCGTCGGCAGCGTCACCGCGCAGACCTTCGGCGAGCATCGCGGGCGTGAGGCGATTGCGGCGTTTGTCGGCGGCTACTTGCCGCCCTCGGAGCACTTTCGCCTGAACCTGCATTACCTCACCAGCGAGTCGATCCTGGTCGACGGCAGCAGCGCGCAGGGGCAGTGGATCATGCAGCAGGTGTCGACCTACGCCGACGGGCGCAGCGAGCTGTTCGGTACGCGCTTGAACATCGATTTTCGCTGTGTCGAGGGTGTCTGGCTGATCGCACATTTCCGCACGCAACGCTTGTTCAACATGGACCTCTTCACCTCGGAGTCGGGCGCATGAGCACGTTTATCAGCGAATTTTTACTCGGTGGCGACGGCAAGCGGGTCGCGATCAAGGACTCGATCGACATCGCCGGCCATCCGACCCGCTCGGGCAGTCGTGCCTTTGCCGAGGCTGAACCGGCGCTGCGCAACGCCGACGTGGTGGACGCGATCCTCGACGCAGGCTGGCAAATCGTTGGCAAAACCAATATGCACGAGTTGGCGTTTGGCGTGACCGGGATCAACGACTGGACCGGCACGCCGATCAACCCGCAAGCACCGGACCGCGTGCCGGGCGGCTCTTCCAGCGGTTCGGCGGCAGCGGTCGCCGCCGGTCTGGCGGACATCGCCATCGGCACTGACACCGGCGGCTCGGTTCGTGTACCGGCGGCATGCTGCGGCATCGCTGGCTTGAAACCGACTTACGGCCGAGTCAGCCGCGTCGGTGCGCATCCGTTGGCGTCCAGCCTCGATTGTGTCGGGCCGTTTGCCGCCGACATGGCGGATCTGATCGCGGCGATGCAAGTGATTTGCCCTGGCTTCCAGGTGCAGGGTTTGCCCTCTGGCAACGCATCGGTGGGTTTTCTTGAAGTCGACTGCGAACCGCATCTGCAAGCATGCCTCGGCGCCGCCGCCGACCGCGCAGGCTGGCGTCGCAGCCAGCTGCACCTGAGCGATTTTGAAGCCGCGTTCGCCGCCGGCCTCACCGTCATCAATTTCGAAAACTGGGCCGCGTTCGGCCACCTCACGGGTAAAGGCCTGATCGGCGCGGATGTCGAGCAACGCCTGTTGGCCGCGAGTCGCACGAGTGCGGCGGACCTGGCGCAAGCGGAGAAAGTCCGCGCGCGTTTCAGCCAGCAAGTGGACGCCGCGCTGGAGGACTTCGCGGTGCTGCTGTTGCCGACGATGCCGAGCCTGCCACCGACGCTGGTCGAAGCCCGCAGCGCCAGCAAAGCGGTGGCCGGCATGACCCCGTTGGTGCGGCCGTTCAACCTCAGCGGCCATCCGGCGCTGACGGTGCCGGTCGAACTGGAGGGCAGCGGACTGAAAGTCGGCCTGCAGATTGTCGGTCGTAAAGGTCAGGACGAGTTGGTCTGCGCCTTCGGTGCGCAACTGCAACAGAGCATGGCCGGCGAACGGTCGACCCCTAACAAGAAATCAAAAAAAGCCATGAGGAGAACCGCATGAGCACTCATGAATACCGGCTGATCGCATCATCGAAAAGCCCCGAAGACCTGGTCCAGCACGACCGCGTAGACGTCTCGCTGTACAACGACCCGGCGCTGTTCGAAGCCGAGCTGGAAAAGATTTTCTACCGCACCTGGGTGTGGGTTGCCCACGAAAGCGAAGTGCGCAACAGCGGCGACTTCAAGACCGCGACCATTGGCCGTCGCCCGGTGATTGTGGTGCGCGACAAGAAGGGCAACATCAACGTCCTGGAAAACCGCTGCCGGCACCGTGGCGCCACGGTGTGCGAAAAACACAAAGGCAACGCCACCGGTTTCACTTGCCCGTATCACAGCTGGTCGTACGGTCTGGACGGCAAGCTCCGTGCGCTGCCGTATCCGGACGGCTACGAAGGCATCCTGGAAAAGTCCGAATTGCCGCTGACCAGCCTGCGCGTGGAAAGCTACGCCGGCATGGTTTTCGCCAGCTACAACGACGAGATCGAACCGCTGGAAGATTTCCTCGGCGGCGCCAAACACTGGATGGACCTGTTCATGAAGCAGGGCGCCGGTTTCCCGATCAAGACCCAGGGCGAACACAAGTTCAGCTTCAAGGGCAACTGGAAGATCCAGCTGGAAAACACCACCGACGGTTATCACTTCCCGATCGTGCACAAGTCGTTCATGTCGTCGGTGGATGAAGAAACCTCGGAAATGCTCTCGTTCATGACCGACGAACAAGCGGTCACCCATACGCTGGGCAACGGCCATAGCGTGATGGTGATGGTGCCGGAGCATGTCGATCTTGATCACGACGACGGCACGGAACAGTTGCAGGAGCGCTTCGCTCACGTGACGGAAGAGCTGTCGAAAACCATGGAGCCTGCGCAAGTCCGTCGCATCGTGCGCTCACTGCACGGCGCCGGTTTCAACCTGAACCTGTTCCCCAACGTCGCGATGTCGATGTCGTTCTTCCGCGTGCTGCGCCCGGTGTCTGTGACCGAAACCGAGATCCGCCACGTTGCCCTCGGCATGGACGGCGGCCCGGAAATCGCCAACCGCGAACGCATGCGCATTCACGAACACTTCCAGGGCCCGTTCGGTTTCGGCAGCCCGGACGATGCCGAGGCCTGGGACCGAGTGCAGCGCGGTTCGTACGCCGGTGTCGATGCACCGATCCTCGTCAACCGTGGCCTCAATCGCGAAATCACCGCCGAGAACGGCGACAAAGTCAGCCACGCCACCGACGAAGGCGGCATGCGCGGTGCCTACGACATGTGGAAAAGGATGATGAGCCAATGAGCAATCACGACACCCTGAACGGTTTTTCCGGCCCGTTGGCCCAGGCCATCGAATTCATCTGGCGCGAAGCCGAATTGCTCGACCACAAGAATTACGCCGAATGGGCGACCCTGTGGAGCGACAGCGGCAAATACATCGTGCCGATCGACCCGGACACCGAGGACTTCGAAGCGAACCTCAACTACGCCTACGACGATGCGCGCATGCGTGACTTGCGCATCGAACGCCTGACCGCCGGCTACTCGCCATCGGCAGTGGACGCGGCGAAAACCATCCGCACGGTCTCGCGTTTCCGCCTGGTCGAAGCCGCCGGCGACATCGTCGAAGTCAACTCGGCGCAGTTGCTGTACGCCTACAAGCGCGGCGTGCACACGCCGTTTGTGGCCGACCTGAACCACCGCATCCGTTTCACCGACGGTGTGCCGTCGCTGGAGCGCAAAGTGGTACGCCTGATCAACTCCACCGACAGCCTGAGCGCGCTCGGCTTCCTTCTATGAGGGCAACATCATGAGTCGAGTAGCCCTTGTAACAGGTGCCTCGCGCGGACTGGGCGAGTGCATCGCCCGCCGTCTGCACGGGGCGGGTTATCGTGTCGCCCTGGCGGACGTGCGTCTCGAGGGCGTGCGGCGACTGGCTGCCGAGCTGGATGCCAGCGGTGCCAGTGCTGTCGCCATTGAGCTGGATGTGCGCAGCAAGGCCGACTTCCAGCATGCCCGCGACGTGCTGGTCGAGCATTGGGGCGGCTGCGACATCCTGGTGAACAACGCCGGCGTGTCGAAAGTCGCCGCGTTGATGGACATCACCCCCGAGGAGTTCGACGAGTCGATGGCAATCAACCTGCGCGGCACTTTTGTCGCGTGCCAGGTGTTCGGCGCGCACTTTGCCGAGCGTGGTTTTGGCCGCATCGTCAACATCGCCTCGCTCGCCGGGCAAAACGGCGGCACCGCCACCGGTGCGCATTACGCTGCGGCCAAGGGCGGCGCGGCGACGCTGACCAAAGTCTTCGCCCGTGAACTGGCCCCGCAAGGCGTGACGGTCAACAGCATTTCGCCGGGGCCGCTGGACTTGCCGGTGGTGCGCGAAACCGTGGCCCCGGAACGTCTGGAACAGATCCTGAAAATGATCCCGGCCGGCACCCTCGGCGACCCCGGCTACATCGCCGACAGCGTGTTGCTGCTGATCGCCGACCACGCCGCCTCCGTAACCGGCGCGTGCTGGGACATCAACGGCGGCCTGTTCATGCGCTAAACAAGGCCTCACACACAACCCTTGTAGGAGCCGGCTTGCCGGCGATGACGCCCTCATCGGCGATACAAATCTGTAGGAGCCGGCTTGCTGGCGATGCAAGTCTCAAGGCCGCCATCGCCAGCAAGCCGGCTCCTACAAGGTGTTTCTCCAAGTAAACCGCGAGCGCCCACCGGCGCCGTGATAACAAAATCAACCGTATTTCAGGTGATGCAATGATGAAGGTGAAGATCGAAAGGATCGTCGACGAAGCGCTGGATATCCGTTCCTTTCGCCTCGTGCGCAGTGACGGCCAGCCGCTCGACGCCTATGAACCGGGTGCCCACGTCGACCTGACCGGGCCAACCGGGGTGACCCGTCAATATTCGCTGTGCAGCCCGCCGCAGGATCGCCGCGCGTATCTGGTGGCGGTAAAAAAAGAAGCGCAGTCCCGTGGCGGTTCAGCGGCGCTGCACGAGGTGGAAGAGGGCATGGAGCTGGAAATGGGCGCGCCACGCAACCTGTTCCGCCTCGACCCGACGGCCAGCGAACATGTGCTGTGCGCCGCCGGTATCGGCGTCACGCCGCTGCTGAGCATGGCTTATCGGCTGAGCGAAAACGGCCAGCCGTGGCGCCTGCATTATTTCGCCCGTTCGCCGCAATACGCAGCGTTCGCCGAGCTGTTGGCGAGCACGTTCGCCGGGCATGTGCAGTTCCACTACGGCATCGAGCCGGGTGACATGGATGCCACGTTGAGTGAATGCCTGAACCACGCCGGCAGTGCCGCACACGTGTACACCTGCGGCCCGGCGCCGTTCATGAGCAAAGTGGTGGAAGTGGCGGCGCGCAGCCGTTGCGACGATGCGATCCACCTTGAACACTTCCAGGCCGATCCCACAGCGAATGCCGGTCCGAGTGGCGGTTTTGAAGTAGAGCTGGCCAGTTCCGGCGTGGTGCTTCAGGTGCCGGCCAACGCGAGTCTGGTCGATGTGTTGCAGGCCCACGGTTGTGACATCGACACCGAATGCCGCGAAGGCATCTGCGGCACCTGCATCGTCGAGGTGCTGGACGGTGTGCCGGAGCACCGCGACAACTGTTTGTCGAACAAGGAAAAGGCGTCCAACAAACAGATTTGCGCTTGCATTTCCCGCGCCGTTTCCGCTCGTCTGGTATTGGACATCTAACGCAAGGGAAGGCTGGCAAGCCAGTGTCGGAGCCTGTTGAATAGGGCCTGGCGGCCGTCGAAGGAGGAGACAGCCAAGGTAAGTAACATTTGCCGAACCGCTCGACGAAGCGGTCGAAAAATAACAATAAAATGCGTGAGGCTTTGCAGTGATGATGACTTCTTCGGCGGTTCGCAACGAGGCGTTCGAAAGCTGGCTGAGCCAGGTCAACCAGGCCTGCGGGCGTTTCGATGCCCGGGCCCTGGATACGGATTTCTACGGTGAGCTGGCGGAATATCGCAGCGGCGCGATCAACCTCAGTGTCGTCGACATGGCGCACGTGCACCTGTATCGCACCAGCAAGGACGTCAGCGTCAGCAGCGACGGCCACTATTACGCAGTGTTCCAGATGCGTGGCAGTTCCCGGCTGGAGCAGGGCGACAACCGCGCTCAACTGGGCACGGGCGACATCGCCCTGATCGACGCCTGCCGCCCGAGTGACATGACCTACAACGAGGATTCCCGACAGTTGTCGCTGATCCTGCCGCGTCAGGTGGTCGAGCGTGGTTCGCATTTCAATGCAGTCAACTGCGCCACACGCATCGCGGCCAGTACACCACTGGCGTCGATGGCCAACCGCTTGGTGCTGGATACCCGGCAGCAGGAAGGCCTGGACATGCAGGAAAGCGAAGCGGTACTGGATGCGTTGGTCAGCCTGTTGTTGCCCGGGATCAGTGCCCGCGACAGCGGCGCGGATGCCCACGAGCGGCAGTTTCGCAAGATCATCGCCTACATCGACGAACACATCAGCGCCGAAGACCTGTGCCCCGAGCTGATTGCCCGTGAGGTAGGGATTTCGGTGCGCGGGTTGTACCGGATGTTCTCCAAGCGCGGCCTGGTGGTGGCGCAATACATCAAGCACCGACGCCTGGATTTCTGCGCGGAAAACCTGCGCCGCTCACCTGACGAGCAGAAGCTCTCGGCGCTGTGTTACGCCTGGGGTTTTTCCGATTCCAGCTACTTCTCCTCGGCGTTCAAATCCCGCTTCGGCGTCTCGCCGGGCGCTTATCGCAAGCGCTACAGCCACAACTGACCTCTCCTGTAGGAGCCGGCTTGCTGGCGATGGCGGAGTGTCAGGCGCCATTGATGTTGAATGTGCCGGCCTCATCGCGAGCAGGCTCACTCCTACAGGGGATCATCGTCGTACACATACTTTCTGTTCGCTGGATTTCCAATGTAGGAGCCAGCTTGCTGGCGATGGCGGAGTGTCAGGCGCCATTGATGTTGAATGTGCCGACCCCATCGCCGGCAAGCCGGCTCCTACAGTAGGTCACCGCCGTTCACATATCCTGCGATCGCAGGAGATCCCCTGTAGGAGCCAGCTTGCCGGCGATGGCGGCCTCATGACCGCCGTAGGTCCCTCAATGCCGAGACGGCTCATCCACCGGCAAATGCAGCACTTCGCGTACCAGCATGGCAATGCTGGTCACGCCCATCTTTTCCTTGATCTTGGTCCGGTGCACATCAACGGTTTTCACGCTGATGTTCAGCTCCCGGGCGATGACCTTGCTGGCCTTGCCATCGATCACCAGCATCAACACCTCCCGTTCACGGCTCGTCAGCAGGGCGAGTTTGCCTTGCAGGTGCTGGCGTTGCTGTTGATCGGCCTGGGCATGCACGGCGGTCTTCAGCGCCGCTTGTATGCGGTCGATCATCTGCTGCGGGTTGTAGGGTTTCTCGACGAAATCCAGTGCGCCGTTCTTCATCGCGGTCACCGACATCGGAATGTCGCCATGGGCGGACACGAAGATCGTCGGCAGGGTGCTGCCACGCTGGTTGAGGATTTCCTGCAGCTGAAAGCCGCTGGTTTCCGGCATGCGCACGTCCAGCACCAGGCACGCCGGTTGCTTGGGGTCGTACTGGCTCAGGAACTCTTCAGCGCCGGCAAAGCATTGCGCCTGGACGCTGACCGACTCCAGCAACCAGGCCAGCGAAGTGCGCAGGTCTTTGTCGTCATCAACGATATAAACAATCGGTTTGCGGGTTTCCATCAGGGGTTGCCACGAGATTTTCTAATTATTGTTTTCGCACGCGTGCACGCTGCGGCGGACGTCGACACCTATGTTGGCGCCTTTTAGCAGAATACCCACTGCGACGGGCCCTGACGATAAAGAAACCACCTAGTCGACTAGCGGAAAGCCTACCTCGGCATGGGGATCGTCAGAATGGCTGCGCGCCACGCCGGGCTTTAGTCTTGTTCCATCACCCACGGGCCGCGAACGCGCGGTCATCCTGAAGGAAGGGGCACCGACATGGCCAACCTGAGCCAGCAGCAAATCGACTTTCGCAACGCCATGGCGCAACTGCCGGCGGCGGTGAACATCATCACCACCAACGGCCCCGGCGGACGCTGCGGCATCACCGCCAGCGCCGTGTGCTCGGTGACGGATTCGCCACCGACCGTGCTGGTGTGCGTCAACCGCAACAGCGCCACCCACGATGTGTTCCGCACCAACGGCCGGCTGTGCGTCAACGTGCTGTGCGGCGAACAGGAAGAACTGGCCCGACACTTCGCCGGCATGACCCAGGTGCCGATGGCCGAGCGATTTGCCTGGGACTTGTGGGACGGCGGCGACACGGGCGTGCCGGTGCTGCGTGATGCACTGGTGCAGCTGGAAGGACGGATCAGTGAGTGCAAGGAAGTCGGGTCGCATTCGGTGATGTTTGTGGAATTGTCGAAGGTGGGTGTGCGCGGGGAGGGCGATAGCCTGGTGTATTTCAACCGGTTGTTTCATCGGATTGAGCATGCTGTGGCGGCTTGCTGAAACACCGCGTTATCGTTCATCGCGGGCAAGCCTCGCTCCTACAGATGACCGGGGTGCCCGGACGGACGCGGTCACTGTAGGAGCAAGCTTGCTCGCGATAGCGGTAGATCAGGCACCGCTGCCTTCAGATGCGAAAACTCCCGACCAACTGATTCAGCCGCCCAGCCTCGCGCTCCAGCTCGGTACATGCCTGCAACGTCGATTGCAGGTTCTCCACTCCTTGCTGGTTCAGCGTGTTGATCTCGGTGATGTCCACGTTCAACGCCTCGACCACCGACGTTTGCTCTTCAGTGGCTGCGGCCACCGATTGGTTGACGTTGTCGATCTCGCCAATGCGTTGCGTCACGCTGCCCAGCCGCGTGCCGGCGAGGTTGGCGATGCTGACGCTTTCCTCGCTGTGTTGCTGGCTCTCGGTCATGGTCGTCACCGACTCACGGGCACCGACTTGCAGTGCTTCAATCATCTGCTGAATCTCTGCCGCCGAGGTCTGTGTGCGCCCGGCCAGGCTGCGCACTTCGTCGGCGACCACGGTAAAGCCACGTCCCGCTTCACCCGCCCGTGCCGCTTCGATGGCGGCGTTGAGGGCGAGGAGGTTGGTCTGTTGAGAGATGCCTTTGATCACTTCGAGGATTTGCCCGATGTTCACGGTTTTGCTGTTCAGCGCTTCGATGTTGACGCACGACGCACTGATTTTGCCGGACAGTTCATTCATCACCTCAATCGTGCGCTCGACCACCTGACGCCCGTCTTCGGCCTGTTGGCGCGCAGCGGAGGCTTGCTGCGAGGCGTCGGAGGCGTTGTTCGCAATTTCCTGGGCGGCGGCGCCCAGTTCGTTGATCGCGGCGGCGACGCTGTTGGTGCGGGTCGATTGTTCATCGAAATTGCTCAGCGATGCGTTGGACGCCAGCAGCACACGCTTGGCGCCTTCGTTGACGCCGAGCGCCGCCGAAGACACCTCGCGGATGGAGTGGTGGATACGCTCGACAAAGCGGTTGAACGCCGTCGCCAGTTGGCCGATTTCATCCCGTGATTGCACGGCCAGGCGTCGGGTCAGATCACCTTCGCCCAGGGAAATATCCTCCATGACCCGCGTCAGCAGTTGCAGCGGCCGGGTGATGCGATACGCCGCGTACCAGATCAACACCAGGCCAAGCAGCGCCGAGCCGCCGCCCAGCAACAGCTCAAGCGCGGTGCTTCGCACGGCTTGCGCATCGAGTTCCTGTTGCAGCGTGGTGACCGGGGCGAGCAGCACGTTCTGCGGCACGCCGACCAGCACACCCCACGGCGCCGCACCGACAATCGGTGCCAGCGGCTCAAGTACTTTGATCTGCTGTTGATCGACGAACACTTTCGGCTGGCCCTGACGCAAGGTGTCCATCACCTCGGCATTGTCCAGCGGTTGCCCGAGGCGACTGACGTCCTGGCTGTTGGCGGAAATCACCCCGCGCGGGCTGACGATGCTGATCTGCCCGTTGCCGTCGAACAGTTGGAGCGCGCTGGCTTCGCTGTTCTGTTGCAGGGCGGCGAGGTTGATGTCGAGGCCGACCACGGCGATGACCTTGTCATGGTCCAGCAGCGGGAACGCGATGCTGGTCACCAGTTTGCGGCTGCCGGAGGCCTCGTCGAAATACGGCTCCAGCACGCAGGCTTTGCGGGTGTCGCGGGCACAGGTGTAGAAGGCGTTGTAGGGCGCGCCGCTGGGACCGGGCGAGGTGTTGGCGAGCAGCGCTTCGTCGCCGATCACCGCTTGCAGTTCGCCGGGTTTGCTTTGCACCCAATACAGCGAAAAGCGCCCGGTTTCGTTGCTGCCCATGGTCGCCTGATCGACGAAACCGGCGTCGGCGCCGTCCAGGGCATCGGGTTCGAAAATGACATAAAGCCCGAGCAGGTCGGGCTTGTCGATCAGGGCCTGGTGCAGCTGGGTGCTCAGCTCCTGGCGCAGTTGTGGACGGGTAAGGTTGCCCTGATGTTGCAACTGCCTCAGGTAGAGCAGATAGCGCGACAACCCTTGGCCATATTCGTGCGTCTGCATGAAGGTGCGTTGCACCTGCATCGCTTGCACTTTGCCCAGCGCCTGCATGTGTTCCTTGGCGGCGTTGGCGAGCATTTCGCTGCTGGCCTCGGCCACTTGCTGGCTGCTCCGATGGGTTTGATACAGCGACAAACCCATCAGCAAACCCACCACCAACAGCAGGCAGAGGCCGGCGAGCAGGGCAATTTTGCTCTGAATCGTCAGGAATTTTTTGTGCATTGGAAAGGCCTTTTTCCTTGAGGCATGACACGGTCCCCTGTAGGAGCGAGCCCGCTCGCGAAAAATGTCTGGGCGACGCGTTCATTCAGGCAACACGCGTCATCGTTGACGTCCATCGCGAGCGGGCTCGCTCCTACAGGGATTGCGTGGGGGCTTAGAACGTGGTGGCGAAAATCACCTGGCTGTAGAGGTTCTTGTCGTTGCTGCCCAGCTGCGTGCCACCTTCGTCGGCGCTTTTGTCCGGCTGATAGAGGCCGATCAGCGGCATCACCGTCAGGTGTTCGTTGACGTGCCATTCGGCATACAGATCGACTTCGTGGCCATCGGTATTGCCGAGGTTGCGGTCGATGGTGTCGAAGTTGAAATACATCGCACCGACCGTCAGGTTCTCCAGCGGCGAGACGGTGAACTTGACTTGCTGGATACGCGAGTTGGTGTTGAACGGGCCGGCGTAGTTGCCGGCGACCTCACCCTGGAACCAGGTGCCGAAGCCACGGCTGAAACCATAGAACAGCGTGTCATAACCTTCCGAGAAACGGCTGTAGCGGTAGCTGGCATTTGGCGTCCAGGCCACGTCGGCGAAGGTCCAGCCGGCTTCCAGGTACCAGGCGACTTCGGTGCTGGTGTGGGGTTTGTCCTGCTTGGCGTATTCGCCGGAGAGGAACAGGTTTTTCACCCCGGCATTGCCGGCTGCGCGCAGGCTGTAGGTTTTCATGCCGTCGCGTTCAAGCTGCGAAGGGGAGGCGAACTCTTCGTCGACATCGGTGGTGTCGATGTAGGTCAAACCGACTGTGCCGGCTTCGGCGACATGCTCAAGCGTGCCGACGTACATTTCGGTTTTCGCTTGTGCGCGGTTATCGGATTTCAACCACATCAGGTCGCCACGCCAGCCTTCCTTGCCGCCCAGGCGCAGCACGGCAGTCTCGTCGAAGGCTTTGCGCGCCGCCAGCCAGTAGGCACCTCCGCGGTTGAACTCACCGTCGGCCAGACCTTTGCCCAGGTTGAGCGCGTCGCCATTAATCAGGAAACCATCACCGACCACGATGTTCTGGCGACCGAAGGACAGGTCGACGCCGTCCTCGCCGAGCACGTCGAACAGCTTGCCCGAACGCCAGCCGAGGTAGGCGTCTTCGAATTTGGTGGTGCGTTCCGAACCGTCGCTGAAGCCTGCGGCATCGCCGTCGCCCCAGGTGCCGGAGCTGAGCAGGTTCGCCGCGCCATACGCGGTGCCGACACCGGCCAGGCCCTTGTCGAAGCTCAGGCCATATTTGATGTAGCCCTCGCGCCACGACGAAGAACCCGGGTCGAGGCGACCGGACAGCGCGTAGTTTTCCTGGCTGTGGAAGATGCCGAAGACCGCTTCCAGCGTGGCGTTCAGGTGACTGTCGTCATCGGCGTAGAGTTCGTACGCGCCGGCATGGCCGGCGCTGATCATCAGGGCAAGTGTAGAGAGACGCAGCAAGGGGGACTTGAGCATGTGTGGCATCCGTTCTTGTTCTTGAGCGCAGGTTTGCGGTCTTTTTCGATAGTAAGGCGCGGAACTTTTCCGGCCTTTTGTGTGGTTGCCAAAGAGTTGGCTGTGCTTGCCAAAATGCCCGGTTTGGCAGCCTCGCCAATACGACTGGCACGCAGGGCAAAACCTGCGCATCACTGACCATCGACAATCCCTCTCAACCCTGTCGATGCACCGCTGCGTCGGCGCTCCCGTGTTGCCGCTCAATGGATGAGCGCGGATTTTCAAGGTCGTTTTCCTATGTTCACCTCGCTGCGATTGCCCCTCATCGGTCTGCTCTCACTCACCCTCGCGCACACCGCGCTGGCCGCTGACTGCGCGCCCGACCAGGGGCATGGGGCTCAGGTCTTCGCCAATGAATGCGCGGTCTGCCATTCGGTGACCAAGGGCATGACGGGAATGATGGGGCCGAACCTGGCGGGTGTGGTCGGGCGCAAATCCGGCTCGCTGGAAGGCTTCAACTATTCCCAGGCCATGCGCAGCAAAGACATCAACTGGCAGGCCGAGAACATCGCGCAACTCATCACCCAACCCCAGGCCTTCGTGCCGGGGACCTACATGCCCTACATGGGCCTGGCCTCCGCGGACGATCGCCAGGCGGTCGTGTGTTTCCTCAAAGAACAACAGTAATCAGCCCGTTATCCGGCTGAACAACACGTCTGAACCAAAGGTGATTTATGAGCAACGTTGAAATCCTGCCGCAGGTTGCTGCATTCCTTGACCGCCGCCACGGCTGCTTTATCGATGGCCAATGGGTGTTCGCCGAAGGGCCGCGCATTGCCGTGGTCAACCCGGCCACCGGACAAACCCTGTGCGAAACCCTCGACGCGCCGCTGGAGGTGGTCGAACAGGCGGTGCAGTCGTCGCATAAAGCCTTCAAGTCCGGCGTGTGGTCGGGCCTGCGCCCGGCGGACCGCGAACGCATCCTGCTGAACTTCACTGCGCTGGTAGAAGCGCATGCCGAAGAGCTGGCGCAGCTGGAAACCCTGAGTCAGGGCAAGTCGATCAACATGGCGCGCGCACTGGACCTGAACGCCACCGTGGAGTTCATGCGCTACATGTCCGGCTGGGCGACCAAAATCGAAGGGCAGACCTTTGACGTGTCGATTCCGCTGCCGCCGGGGGCGAAATTCACCGCGTTCACCAAGCGTGAGCCGGTGGGCGTGGTGGTCGGGATCGTGCCGTGGAATTTCCCGTTGCTGATCGCGGCGTGGAAGCTGATGCCGGCGCTGGCCACCGGTTGCACGGTGATCATCAAACCGGCGATGGAAACGCCGCTGACCGCCATGCGTCTGGCTGAACTGGCGCTGGAAGCGGGCATTCCGGCGGGCGTGTTCAACGTCGTCACCGGTGGCGGCGCCAATGTCGGCGGTGTGCTGACGGCGCATCCACTGGTGAGCAAAGTGTCCTTCACCGGTTCCACGGCGGTGGGCAAAAGCGTCGGTGTGGCGTGCATGGAAAACATGACGCGGTTCTCGCTGGAGCTGGGCGGCAAAAACCCGATGATCGTGTTGGCCGATGCCGACATCGAAAAAGCCGTCCAGGGCGCAATCCTTGGCGGTCTGCTGAACAACGGCCAGGTGTGTGCGGCAGCTTCGCGCTTCTACGTGCATCGCTCGATCCACGATCAATTCGTTGAAGCACTCGCCGCCGCCGTTTCGGCGATGCCCATCGGTGCAGGCATGAACGGCGAAGCGGCGATCAACCCGCTGGTCTCGCGCAAGCAGCAGCAAAGCGTGCTCAAGCACATCGAGCTGGCGCGTCGCGAAGGCGCACGAGTAGTGTCCGGGGGCGAGTTGGTGGAAGGCGAGGGCTTCTATGTGCAGCCGACCATTCTGGCTGATATCGACCACAGCATGGCGGTGGCCCGGGAAGAGGTGTTCGGCCCGGTACTGGGGGTGATGCCGTTTGACGATGAAGACGCCGTGATCGCCCTGGCCAACGACAACCGCTACGGCCTGGCCGCCAGCCTGTGGACCAATGACCTCGGCAAAGCGATGAACCTGGTGCCGCGCATCGAGGCCGGCACCGTTTGGGTCAATGCCCACGTGCTGCTCGACCCGGCCATGCCGTTTGGTGGCGTCAAGCAATCCGGCATGGGCCGCGAGTTCGGGCGTGCGGTGATCGAGGCCTACACCGAACTGAAATCAGTGTGCATCGCCCACTGACTCACACCGTGGGTGCCGGCTTCGCCAGCTCGATACCGGCGTCACTCAGGCGCTTGAGGATTTCAAACAGCAGGTCGCTCTTGGTCACGCCGACGATTCTCGGGCTGCCGACATAGCCAGTGACCGTCAGCGTGATGCCCTCGGGGGTCAGTTTGCTGAAGCGCACCATCGGCGCCGGTTTGTCGAGAATGGTCTCGTGCTCGCGGTAGGTGTTGTAGAGCAGGTCTTTCACCTGTTCGGGGTCGATGTCCAGGGGGAAGGTCAGTTCGAGTGACGCCACCCCTTGGGCGCTGCCGCCCAGGGTTACGTTGCGCAGGTTTTGCGAGATCAGCTGCGAATTGGGCACGATGACGATCGAGCGGTCACTGAGCTGGATTTCGGTGGCCCGCACGTTGATCCGGCGGATGTCGCCCTCGACCCCGCTGATGCTGATCAGGTCGCCGACTTTCACCGGGCGCTCGGTTAGCAGGATCAGGCCTGAGACGAAATTCTTGACGATCTCCTGCAAGCCAAAACCAATCCCAACCGACAACGCGCTGACGATCCAGGCCAGGTTGGTCCACTGCACGCCCAACGATGACAGCGTCAGCAGAATGACCAACGCATAGCCGATGTTGGCAAACAGCGTGGTCAGCGAAGCGCGCATGCCAGGGTCCATCTCGGTTTTCGGCAGGAGCTCCTTGTCCAGCCAGCGGCCCAGCGTGCGAATCAGGTAGATGCCGATCAGCAAGGCCAGTGCGGCATTGAGCAAGTGCCCGGGGATGATGTTCAGTTTGCGCAGCCCGGCGCCGCCGAGAATGGAAAAGACGTTGGTGAGCAGTTGCCCGAGCGTCGTGCCGACCCCGCCGACGAACAGCGTGACCAGCGCCAGCAGCAAGAGTCCGGCGCGCCCGACCCCCGACAGAACGATCGAGATCTGCTCCAGGCGCCGGTCTTCAATGCCGAGCAACTGTTTGAGCGCCTTGCCGCTGGGACTTTTGATTGAAAAAAAGTATTCGCAGGCATCTTTGAAGCACTGCATCAGCAAATAGAAACCGGAGAGGATGAGAAAGCCCCAGACCAGTTCATAGGTGACGAACCTGGCCAGGGACACGTAACCGGTCAGGAGGGATACCAGGCAGATCACCATCGCAAGACTGGCGAGGGTGTAAAGCACGCCCGCGAACGTCCTGCCGGCTTCATAGGCTTCGCCAGACGCCACGACGGCTCTGCGGACTTTGCCGGTGCGCCACAATAAATCCACCAGAACGCACGTAACAACCAGTGCGACGACCCCTCGACCTGCGATCACGATGCCGCTGCTCATGCCTGTTGCGTTGGTAATCTGAATCATTGTCACCAGAACCAGCAGCACGCCCGCCAGAACCCGCGGATAAGGCTTGAGTGACAGCGCCACCTGATCGGCAAGCGCCGGCAGCCGCCACGACGGGTGCTTCGTGGACAACAGGGCGCGGCTCAACGCGGTGATCAGCACGCAGGTGTAGGCGACTTTTTCGAACTCCTGGGAGAACGTCGTCAGTGTCGGCGTCAGCGGAGCCTGGCGTGTGAAGACATAAAACAGCAGTTGCAGGGACAGGCCGACCGTCAGCACCGTGGCCAATACGGAAGCCAGCGCCAGGGAACTGCGGCGCAGGCGTCCTTCTGGCATCCGGTGAATGCAAAGCCACGTCAGCCCTCGTTCCGCGAGACGGCGGCCCAGCGTCCAGATAAGCAGAGCCAGCAGCAACAGTACGCTGGTGTAGAGGCGTTGGCCCGGTTGCCAGGCCAGTTTGACGACCTCACTTGCCTGACCGAGGAACGATGCGAAGCGCTGTCGATCATCCATCGAAGGGCTCAGGATCGGTGACCAGAATTCGGGGTTCAGGACGCTTCGGGTGCTCAGGGTCAGTTCGCTTTCCAGCATGTTGCGACGGATGCCGGCAATCTGGGTGATGAGGTCGGTGGCACTCGTTTTCAGGGTGGCCAGGGTTTTCAGGGTGGCGTCGACTTTGTTTTTTTGCTCGGTGAGCGCGACCCTTTGCGCGGTGATATCGGGCTGCTCGGCCGCGGCGTCATCGCGCGGGACAGGCCCCAGTACACCGAGTTGCGCACGCAGTTGAGTCTGCAGGGGAAGCAGCGAGGTCGAGAGGCGATCGACATCCAGCATGAACATCTGGACCAGGTCCTGCGGGGCCTCCAGCTGGCTGTAGTTATCAACCAGCGAGATCTGTTGTTTGAGGGCGTCCAGCCGAAGTTGCAACGCCTGGAGGTCGCTTGGGGAAACGCTGGGGGGCGCGGCAACCGCCCTGGGCATTGAAATGTCCGCAGGGTCTGCCGCCAACAGCATTCCGGGTCCCGCCCCGAAAAGCGTGAAAGCGACGAAAATCATGGCTTTCAGTGCATGACGCATAGGAGTGCCTGACTCTGTTGTTAGTCATTCAGCCTATGAGGTTAGGTCATCAGTCAAACCTGCGAGCAATAGTTTGTTCGGCTGCCCCCGTTGAACGGGGGCAGGGTGGACATATCAGACGCGTTCGAACAGCACGGCGATGCCCTGGCCGCCGCCGATGCACATGGTCGCCAGTGCATAACGGCCCTGGACGCGGTGCAGTTCGTGAATGGCCTTGGTCGCGATGATCGCGCCGGTGGCGCCCACCGGATGGCCCAGCGAGATGCCCGAACCGTTGGGGTTGACCTTCTCCGGATCGAAGCCCAGTTCCTGCGCCACGGCACAGGCTTGCGCGGCGAAGGCCTCGTTCGACTCGATGACATCCAGGTCGGCGACGGTCAGGCCGGCACGTTTGAGCACCAGACGAGTGGCGGGAATCGGGCCGAGCCCCATCAGTTCCGGCTCGACACCGGCGTGGGCATAGCCGACCAGCCGGGCCATTGGTTTGAGGCCTTGTGCGCGCACCATCTCACCGGTGGCCATGATCAGCGCACCGGCGCCGTCATTCAGGCCCGAGGCGTTGCCGGCGGTGACGCTGCCGTCTTTTTTGAAGGCCGGTTTCATCTTGGCCAGTTGCTCGGCATTGACCTCGGCACGCACGTGTTCGTCGGTCGCAAAGGTCACGGTGCCTTTGCGCGATGCCACTTCGATTGGCACGATCTGACTGTTGAAGCGGCCTTCGGCGATTGCCCGGGCAGCGCGCTGCTGGCTGAGCATGGCCAGTTCATCCTGGGCCTGACGGGTGATGCCGTAGCGTTCGGCGATGTTTTCCGCGGTGATGCCCATGTGGAAACCGGCAAACGGGTCTTGCAGCACGCCGAGCATGTAGTCGATGGCCTGCATGTCGCCCATGCGTGCGCCCCAGCGCGCTTGCGGCAACAGATACGCGCCACGGCTCATGGATTCGACGCCACCGGCCAGCGCCGCGCCCGCATCACCGAGCATCAGGCTTTGCGCGGCGCTGACGATTGCCTGCAAACCGGAACCGCAGAGGCGGTTGACGTTGAAGGCGGGTGTCTCTTTCGGCAGGCCGGCATTCATCGCCACCGCCCGGGAGATGTAGGCGTCGCGGGCTTCGGTCGGGATCACATGGCCCATCACCGCATGACCGATGTGCTCAGGTGCCAGCCCCGAGCGTTCGATGGCGGCGCGGCAGACGTCGGTGGCCAGTTGAATCGGTGGCACATCCTTGAGCGAGCCGCCG
Source organism: Pseudomonas sp. GM60 (assembly GCF_000282415.1). NCBI lineage: Bacteria > Pseudomonadati > Pseudomonadota > Gammaproteobacteria > Pseudomonadales > Pseudomonadaceae > Pseudomonas > Pseudomonas sp. GM60. The sequence goes on along the minus strand of NZ_AKJI01000122.1, from coordinate 288 downwards.
AAGCTGCCGATGGCGGAACGGACGGCGCTGATAACGAAAATGTCGGATGGGTTCATGTGGGTTTCCCTGGTTCGGTCTTGTGCGCGTTTGGCGCTGTTATTGGGGGCAAGAGTCTAGGGGCGGTGGTTTGGTTGGGATAGGTCGAAAGTGCTCAAGGGGGGTGGTGTTTTTTGCCATTTGCGGTGGGTGGGGGCATATCCGTTTCTTCGGTCACGGCGGCTATTGGTTTCGCCCTTACGGCGAGTCACTTTGGAAAAGCCCCAAAGTAACCAAAGGGCTCTTGCCCCT